>JBBSOP010000016.1:0-21582 GCA_038259655.1 Chroococcales cyanobacterium | reverse complement strand
CTTCCCAAGAACCATCAGAGTCGTTGCTGCTACCTTCTGCGGCTTGTTCAATATCTACATTAGTTTCTGGGGGTTGCTGTTGAGAGAAGGTTTGAGCGCGTAAAATAATCAGCTGCTGCTGACGACCTGGTAAAGGAATCCGCCGCTTACCATAGCGTTCGGTGAATGCCATGTACTCTGACAATTCCAGCAGAGTTTGGGGGCGATAAGTCGGGCCAAGTTGGCTTTCGCGCCGGAAAGCATTTAAAGCTTCTAGATAAAAACCTTGGAGGAAATCTTCAATAATCGTTAATCGCCCTTGATAGCTCAATTGGCGTTGAGGAGGATTAATGTAACGATAAATAATTGCACTGAGAGTACTGTGCAGTTCTACTCTGCCCCGATTTGAACCCAACTGATAATATCTCAGACACTGTTGCAGTCGATGCCGAGCCAGAGTTATGGCCGAGCTTTGGATTGCACCGGAAGCCTGGATACGTTTACTTTCACTACAAATCCGGCCTACTTCGGTGGTAATTCGTGTAGCTACATCGTGGCAATTCTGGGCTGAAGCTTTAGTTGATTGCTGAAGCTCCTGGAATAGAAGTTGAAATATCACCTCCACGCCGATAGAATTTTCTCCCTGAACTGTTGGGGTTGGAATTGTTGTGTTTGGAATTGTTGCGGTTGCGGCTGAATTCATAGTCTTGGTTTTCAAAAGACCCTAAAATGTTTAAATACAACCTGTACGACCGTAGGTATTGGCTTTTTGGGTTTTACGTATAAGCTAAACGCAGAGGCCAATCCTGCGTTTAGGATATGGCTTATTCTATTGTTCCCAATTCTGATGGGATTGTTCACACTTAGCTTTTTATGTTGTTGCCATTACCCAAAAGTCGTTTACAAGTCATTATGGATTTAGAAAGACAAATTCAATTGCTGATTGACAATGCACCCCAGGATGGTATTACACCAAATCTTGTCACAGCAATTTCTCCTGTGCTGAGTGCGATCGCTCAAAGATTACGCCATTCCCAATACTATATTCTCCAAAATTCGGAGTCAGAGTGGGTGCTAACTACATTGAGTAACCGTGCAAATCCAGGATTGGAAAAACATGTGATTTACGCTTTTTCTACCATACAGGATGTTTCCCTAATTCCATCTGCTGGGCTTGACCCTCAAATCGTCGCGAAACCTCTTCCTGTTACCCACATTTTGTTCCAATTGGTGGCATTAGAACCCGTAGATAGTATCGTTTTTTTGGAAACGCCGGGTCAGACCACTCATACCCTCGAAGTGCAGCGAGATGAATTACAAAAACTCATGCAACGACAGGTAAAACAACAACAAAAGCCTAAACAAGTACCACCTAATATTGCATAAATAAATTTAGGAGTTGGGATTTATTAGATACAATCAAAAATCCCAACTCCAAATTTCAAAATTTTAAATTTAAAATCTAAAATTATTTTAGTAAAGCCGACTTAATACATACTCAGTCATATTCATTAATGCCTGATGTGATTCCGAGGGTGAGAGAACTGCTAGATGTTCAGCCGCTGACTTTGCATGTTGAGCCGCTAATTCCCTCGCTTGCTGTATACCTTGACTATCTTGGATTAGCCCTAACGCTTGCTCTAAGTCTCCTTCTTGGGCAAATTCTCTCTCAATCAGCACTTCTAGATAAGGTTTTTCCTTTAAGGCGAATAAAACAGGTGCAGTGAAATTGCCACTTTTAAGGTCAGATCCCACTGGTTTACCTAAAGTATCTTCTGTGCTAGTAAAATCGAGAATATCATCCACAATCTGGAATGCTAGACCTAAATGACGACCATAGCTATAAAGATGTTCAGCAGTTTCTGAAGAAACTTCACTGAGTAAGCCAGCTGCTTTAGAACTATTGGCAATTAACGAGGCTGTTTTGTAATAGCTCTTTTTGAGGTAAGTTTCAATTGAGATGCTAGCATCAAAACGATTCATGCCCTGTTGAATTTCCCCAGTGGCCAAATCCATGATGACTTCTGAGAGTAGTTTTACCACCTCCAAATTATCTAGATTTGCCAAATACCAGGATGATTGGGCAAAAAGAAAGTCTCCTGCTAATATGGCAATCCGATTGCCAAATAAACTGTGAACGGTGGCAACGCCTCGCCGCATTTCTGATTCATCTACCACATCGTCATGCACTAAGCTGGCGGTGTGAATCATTTCTGTGATTTCTGCTAAACGACGGTGACGCGGCGTAATATCTTGTTCTAGCATTGTGGCCCGCGATATCAGCAGAACAATAGCTGGTCTAATCCGCTTTCCCCCAGCTCCGAATAAGTGTTCGGCAGCTGTAAAGAGAATGGGGTGGCGATTTCCAACTAGCTGTTTTAAGTTTTCTGCTAGTAATTGCAGGTCTGCTTCCACAGGGTTAAACATGGAGATGGCTGGGGTCATGGATGGGCGGACTCTGGCTTAGGTTACGAAAGTTTACATATCCTATACTCATTTTAAGATAACCCTGTGCCGACGCAAAGTTTTGATTAGAGAATACTCACTTGCTGAGTGTTAGTAAAGCTATTTTTTATGATTGCGAGCAATTGATTTTTAAGTGCCAGTATCACCAGTAGTATTGAACACAAGAGGGAAATATCTTACTGTTGTTTAGCTAGCTAAATTTGATACATCAAGTCTGTTTGTCAGGATCTAGCTTGACTAGGGTGAGATTTGGCAGTCTAGAAATTTTAAAATTTAGCTCCAAAGTCGGCTTAAAATTCAGGGCTGTTGTGTTACGCTAAAATATAGGAATTTTAAATTTTTCAAATATTCATCCTCCAAAAATGAATTACTGTTGAGTAATTTTACTTGTGCGGGGTTGGAAGTTTAGGATGACTCGTCGCTATAATACCGAAGTTAGTGAATCGCTATTAAGTGATTTTACTTATGCGGTGTTGCGAGTCCAGAATAGCTAGCTGCCATAAAATCGGAATTGAGGAAGCAATTTCTCCGATTTAGATAGGGCAAACAAGCTTCTAAGAGTAGAGCTACGCAATGTCCCTACGGATACTTGCTATGAGTCTTGAGTATGCATTTAGCGTCAAGGCTTCTCTTAATCATAGAGGTGAGTATAAAAATAATGCAGACTAGGTAAACTGCTGAGGAGTGTAGTTGAAAAATGCTATTGGCAATTTTTAACTGCTGTGGGATGTGTGGTCTGCGAAAAATTTAACTCAATAATTATTTCATTGATCGGAGAGAATCATAACTCTACGGTGTGGTTTAGCATAGCAAGCCACAGCCATCAAGCAGGTACTTGTTTGGCTAAAATTCTATTTGTTTTATGGAATTTCATATTCTTTTGAAGAAAGTGCTGAGAAAACAATGATTTACGGAAACATGCCTATGATGATTTTTATTCTAGCTGCTGGATATTTGTTCGCAGTTTATTTGTTACTAGCCCTAGCAAAACGAACGGGACGAAAATCTGCTCCTAGAAGTTTTTCTGCGACAACTAAAGGAAAAGATTCGCAGGATATCACGGTAACTTCACAGGTGACTGAGGTAGTCAATAGTCAATAGTTTTAAGAGTTTTCAACCATCGACTACTGACTAGAAAAGTCTCAAGAAAGTTGGGAAACTACTACATCAGTAAAGTCCACGACCTCAACCATTGGAGTACAGCCTAGCCATTGCACTCCAGACTGAGCAAATTGTTGTGGACAACCACTAACGACGAAGCGAGTTGGTAGTGGGGGGTGAGTATTATTTAAGCCGAGTAGTTCAAGTTCTTGGCCACAAGCTGCCACAGTGTGAACAGCTGGGTCAACTAATTTAACTTGAGCAGGAAGAAGCGATCGCAATACTGGTGCAAGGTGGGGATAATGGGTACAACCGTAGATTAAAGTATCAATTTCTTGCTGTAACAAAGGTTCTAGATAAGAACGCGCGACTTCGGTAGTATAAGGGTCGTGAATGCGATTTTGCTCAATTAGTGGTACAAACTCAGGACAACCGACTTGCCAAACTTGGACATTAGAATCTATTTCTAAAATAGCTTGTCGATAGGCATTGCTTTTAGCAGTGGCTGGGGTAGCAATTACACCAATACGCTTTCCTTGTTGTACTGCTGCTCTAGCACCTGGAAGGATGACTCCCAGAATTGGGATGCTAAATTCCTCGCGCACTTTTTCTAGTGCTAAGGCAGAACTGGTGTTACAAGCCATTATTACCATTTTTACGCCCTGCTGTTGCAGCCAAATGATAATTTCGCGCACAAACTGTAAAATTTCTGTTTGTGAACGAATGCCATAAGGAAGTCGAGCTGTATCGCCAAAGTAGACAATTGATTCGTTGGGTAGTTGCCGATAAAGTTGTCGCAACACCGTTAGCCCACCTACACCACTGTCAAAAACACCGATTGGGGCGCGTTGAGGTTCTTGATCAGAGAAATTGTCAAGATTACCGTCAAGGATGGAAGAGGAATACACAGGCAGATATTAATTTAGGTTGTTGGATTTAAAATACAGAATCTAGCAGACATTTTGTTAACTGACCACTAAATTCTGTATACAACAGCAGTCTAAATACCACCTCTTTAATTAGTAATTTGCACTATAACTTTACCTTAGCTGTATTTTTATCTTTGCTTTAAGTACTTAAGGATACCAGAAGCGATCGCCTCGGCCATACGATTTTGGTATTCTGAAGTTGCTAAGCGAGGATTATCTTCCCGACCAGTCATATAACCTGTTTCCACTAAAATCGACGGCATAGAACTTTTTCTGAGAACGTAGAATCTAGCTTTGCGCGTTCCCCGGTCTTTGATAGTACCAATATTCTGAAGAATATTTTTGCGGACTGTTTCAGCTAGAGCATAACCACTATCGTAGTAATAAACTTCTAGCCCATTCACATCAGGGCGACTATCAACCGAATTAGCGTGGATGCTGACAAATAAAGTCGCATTTACTCGTTCAGCAATATCTACCCGCCCTTGAAGTTCTACAAAATAGTCAGCATCCCGCGTCATTACTGCTTGTACACCATTTTGTTCTAAAATAGATGCTACTCTTTTGCCTATTGGCAAAATTACATCCTTTTCTAACAGACCACCTAAACCCGGAGCGCCGGAGTCTTTACCCCCATGTCCTGGGTCAATAACTACTAGCAATTTTCCTCTAGGAACTGGGGAGCGTGGTGCTGGCTGCGATATGGGACGAGGATTTTCTATATTTGGGTCTGGTAATTGAGCTTGATTTGGTGGTGATAGAGGCGGTAAAGTAACTGGGGGCGTTATCGGACGAGAGCGTTGTAATTGCAGAGCTAGCAACTGGTCGCCGACTTGGTTAAGTTCCCCAATTTGTACACCTGCTGCTGGTTGAACAAAAATAGTAACTGTATTAGGTTCTTGTGATTGCAGACGCACCCGCAGAATAGGGCTATTAGCATCGAAAGTGGGACCTGTAACTCTAGGAGATAATTTAGCATTGTCAATAACAATACGGTATAAACCAGAGGATCTATCCCAACCACTTTTGGCAGATAAGGTCTGGTCGGCTTTAATTAGCAGTTGGCTACCATTATTGCCAGTCAATTCTACAGACTGAATAGTTGCTGGTGAATCACTAGCAGATGCTGCGGGGCTAGAATTATTATCTCTGGGTAAACTGCCAATGGCACGATTGGGTAGAACTACAAACCCGCCGACACTGCTTGTACTTGCTCGCCAGTCTGGACTATTTTTGTCCACCTGTAATGTCATGCGAACAGTCGGCTGTCTGTTTTGTAGTTGGGTGAATTGAATGCTGCTCACACCATAACGATTAATCGATAAATCCTGCTGCTCTAGATTGGGTGATAAAGATGCACCAGAAATATCAATATTAATTATCTTCTTGTCCCCACTACGATTTACCTGAATTTGCGGATTACCACCATTAGTGCGGACAAAAAAACCATCGCCTGTAACTCGTAAGTTTTCAATTTGAGTTACAGATGCTGCGGTTTTAGTGATTGTTTCCTGGTTAGTAGCTGGCGTGACTGGCTTAGTTCTCACCACATTGTAAATACTTCTGGGTGAGAGTGCTGAGGCAGATGATCTTTCAGGGGTTTGTGGTGGATTGGATGATGCTATTTCTGGGGATGAGGCTATACCTTCAGCTTTTGGGGTTGGTAACTGTACCATCCAGCGACTAGCGCTCATCCCGACAAATTTCACTTGGTTGGGGTCAATGGTATAACCGGGAGAAAGTTCAACGACTATGCGTGTTGTTTGCGGATCAAATTGTCCTACACGAATATTACGAATCGCTCCGCCTACTTGTTGCGTTAACTGCGATCGCCCAAATATAGTACCTGGTAAATCAATTACTAAACGTGTAGGGTTGAAAATAAGTTGTGCTTGGGGTTGAACAGCGCCGGAAGTATTAATCTCTAGACGATTTTGATTACTATCAAAACGCCAAGATTCCAGTTGCGCGGCCATTGCCGGCGACGATAGCAAGAAGATAGTTCCAATAGTACCGGGTACTAACCAGTGTAATTTCACAATATTTTCTCCTGATTCAAGTTCATGGGAACCGTTAATATTTCCACATATTGGTAAATCCTCACACCGTCACCGAGCAAACATTAGCTTTGATGCAGCAAAATAATTTTTCGTTAATATTAGGGGCATAGCTAATGGCGTAAAATTTTAGCACGCCCCTGTAATTTTGCCATGCTGTAATGACATAAAAATTCTGACCATACAACATTTAGATCACACCAAACAAAAGCTAATCAGAATTAACCGCACACAGTCAACCCCAGTCAATGACACTTAGGATCAAGTAGGGATTGGTGTTGAGTTGTTTAGATTGGCTGTAGTTGATGCACCACTAGAAAAACTACCACTACTGTCAACTTTTGTAGTAAAGCTGGTGACAGCTACACACCGATATTGTTCCCAATATTTATGGTTGTTTATGCCGAGTGGTAAAGATGAGATTAATTACTATTGCATGGATTTTCATCCGTGTCAGTCATGTAAGTTCTCTCTTTGCTAAGAATACTAGTGTAATCACTGTCATCAAGAACATTAAATTAACGTGCGCCTTCTTTAGACGCTCACGTTAATTTAAATAAAAGTAGGTAACAGTAGAAATTTCATCTTAATTCCAGTCCCAAAATTACTTATTTTCGTTTGAGGTACTGGAGAATACCACGAGCGATCGCTTCTGCCATTTTATTTTGGTGAGCTTGAGTTTTTAATTTAGCAGCATCCTCTCGACCAGTTAAATAACCTGTTTCTACGAGAATAGAGGGCATAGAACTTTTTCTGAGAACATAAAATCTGGCTCGCCGCACTCCCCTGTCTTTAATATTCACACTTTGGAGAATACTTTGATGGACAACGCGAGCTAAACTCAGACCGCTATCGTAATAATATGTTTCCAAGCCACTAACATCTGGACGACCCAAACCAAGAGAATTAGCATGAATACTCACAAATAGATCGGCGTTAGCTTGCTCTGCCAGCTTGACTCTTCCTGGTAAGCTCACAAAATAGTCAGAATCGCGTGTCATCTTCACTTGCACGCCATTTTGCTGCAAAATTTCTGCCACTTTTTTACCAATTGGCAAAATGACATCCTTTTCACGCACTCCTCCAATCCCAACTGCTCCAGAGTCTTTACCACCGTGTCCAGGGTCAATAATCACAACTACTCTTCCTCTGGGAATTGGACGCGATGGTAGTTGGGTTGGCACAGTTGGCTGGATTCGATCCGTTGGAACTGGTAATTGTCCTTGGAGTGGAGGTAAAGGAGGCGTTCCTGGGGCAATAACAACTCGACGAGAGCCTTGTAATTGTAAAGCCAACAGCTCGTCGCCGATTTGATTGAGTTTGCCAATTTGTACTCCTGCTGCTGGTTGTACCAAAACAATCACAGTATTTGATTCTTGTTTTTGCAGACGTACCCGCAGAATAGGACTATTAGCATTAAAAGTAGGACCTTTAACATTGGCAGCTAATTTAGCATTGGTAATTGCAATGCGGAATAAACCAGAAGATCTGTCCCAGCCACTAGTAGCGGATACAGGCTGGTCAGATCTAATCAGTAATTGTGTACCATTGTTAGCTAGTTCTACAGCCTCAATAGTTGCTGGCGAATTATTAGGAGATGGTCTATTGGAAACAAGGGGAATTTTTGGCTGTTCTGTTCGTGAGTCGTTCTGATTATTACTAGGTAATCTGACCACACGACTGGGCAAAACTACCAAACCATCAGCACTACTTTGAGTTACCCGCCAGTCTGGACTATTTTTGTCTACTTGCCAAGTCATGCGAACAGCGGCTGTTCGGGTTTGCAATTGGGTGAATCCAATACTATTCACACCATATTTGTTGATGGAGATCTCATTTTGTCGCGCCAACTGTGATGATAAAGTTGCACCAGAGATATCCATGAAAATAGTACTGCGATCGCTGCTGCGATTTACTTTCACTTGCGGCTTGCCGCCATTGGTATGGATAAAAAATCCATCCCCGGTTACTTGTAATTTCTCAATTTGAGTTGTCCCTGGTGCAGCGCTGACAACATTATTAGAAAACTCCGGTTGGCGATCGGAGTCAATAGTTACCACATTGTAAATATCTCTAGAAGAAGACTCTACTCGCTCTGCTTTTGGGGTTGGTAATTGTACCGTCCAACGACTTGATGTAATGCCAACAAATTTTACTTGTTTAGGGTCGAGGGTATAACCAGGAGAAAGTTCGACAACTATGCGTGTTGTTTGGGGGTCAAATTGCCCTACACGAACATTACGAATCGCCCCACCAACTTGTTGAGTTAACTGTGGTTGCCCAAATATAGTGCCTGGTAAATCAATTACCAAACGTGTAGGGTTGAAGACAAGTTGTGCCTGAGGTTGAACAGCCCCGGAAGTATTAATCTCCAGGCGATTTTGATTACTATCGAAACGCCAAGATTCTAGTTTCGCTGCTACAGCAGGCGATGATAATAAGAAGATAGTTCCAATAGTACTGGGTAGTAACCAGTGTAATTTCACAGTCTTTTCTCCTAATTCACGTTCATGGGGCCGTCAATATTTCAACATATTGGTAAATCGTCACACCATGATCACCTAATCTTAAAGATCTGATATTTTTTTGACTTCTATGCTGTTATCAAGATGCAATTAACTGCGTAAAATTCTTTGATGTCCTCTAATTCTGTTTTACTATCAGTGCATAAAAATTCTGCTATAACAGCATCAAATTTGACAAAATTGCCAGAATTAACTGCACTCAGTCAAGCTCAGGTAGTGATACTTGACTTAGCCAAAGATGAGTTTTGAGTTGTTTAATTGTCGGCAATTGATATCCTATGTAAAAAATTCAACTACTTGTAAAGTATGTGGCAAAATTTACAGTTACTACTTCTTAATTACAGAAAAAATGTCGAAATAAGGACTAGAAAATGAGGTATAACTGACAATAATTAACATTTTGAATGCTAGTAGCAATGAGACAAAAACTAACTTAAAGGACGGAAATTTGATGATAGAAGTTTCCATTGACTAAGAAAGGGATGGGGTATTGAGTTGTGGGCAAGATTTTCCCTGTTCTCAACCCCTAAATCCTAGTACAGCATCACGAAAATAAAGCTACCATCCCAAAATAGCTTCAAAGCTAACATAAGAGCTTTTGACCGAAGAGAGCAGGGGAAGCAGGGGGGGGAAAGAGTTAATGCTTTCTATCACAAGGTTCCAAGCCGCTGTCTATCCTGCGGGAATACGCGAATAGGTATGAAATTTGCTCCCTCTGCTCTTTTCATTGACTTCCCTGTAGCTGTACTAATCCCTTTGAACAGCAAGATGTTGACTAATTCTCTAGAGAATCCGGCGTGGTTTCCCGACTATTAATATCATTTGAGTCTGACACTATCGACTGAGGTGATTCTATTGCTACCGATGTTCCAGAAGCACTATCTAAAATCAGTTTCTCTGAGTCTGTAGCCATAGTTTTTGGGTCGGGAAATACGAAACGTAACAGTGGAGGAGCTAAAAAGGTGGTTAAGATAACCATCATGATAATTGCTGCCCCTAGTGGTTTAGAGAGAGCGCCACTGGCAGCACCGACACCAGCAAACACTAAGCCGACTTCACCCCTGGGAATCATTCCTACACCGATCGCTAAACGGTTGATTTCAGGTTGGCCAAACACACTAAAACCTGTGATCACTTTACCGAGAATGGCTACGATAATCAGGAAAGTTGCCATAATCAGTCCTTCCTGGTTACTAGGGATTGCTGGGTTCAACACTCCTAAATCAGTTTTTGCCCCAACAGTCACAAAGAAAATCGGCACCAGCATATCGGCAATAGGACAAATCTGCCTTTGTAGATCTTTGCGCTTATCTGTTTCCTCTAGAACTAAGCCGGCGGCAAAAGCTCCCAAAATTGCTTCCAACTGGATTACAGCGGCAATATATGCCATTACAAAGGCGAAGATAAATGCTGGTATTACCAACTCACCCCGCGTTTTGAGTTTATTAGCGATCGCCACAAATGTCTTATTAAAAACATTACCTAGCACGATCGCACCAATCAGAAAGCTACTGGCGCTGATAATCAAATAAATGACTTTGCCCACATCTACAGCGCCATCTTTAGCTAGGCTGGCGACTACAGCTAAAACGATGATTCCTAGTACGTCATCAATGACGGCAGCACCTAGAATAATCTGCCCTTCTTTAGAATTGAGTCGTCCCAATTCTGTCAACACTTTGGAAGTAATCCCAATACTAGTAGCAGTCAAAGCTGCCCCAGCAAAAATTGCGGGTACAGCATCGATACCAAACAAAGTCATTAAACCTACAGTACCCGCAGTAAAAGGTACTACCACCCCTACCACTGCGACGACAACGGCTTGAGCGCCGACTGCCATGAGGTCTTTTAAGTTCGATTCCAAACCGATTTCAAATAGCAGGATGATCACACCCAGTTCTGCTAAAACAGAAACGACCTCTGATTGTGCCTCAAACACCGCTGGAGTCGCTTCAGGCGTTAAACCGGCAGTGGTTTGCAGGAAAGTCATGATCATCGAGCTAGAACTGTCTGCACCACCTTCTGGAAACACTAACAGATGTAAAACAGAAGTACCAACTATTACACCGCCTAGAAGTTCACCTAAGACAGGAGGTAAACCGACTCGGTTAGATAACTCCCCGCCAACTTTGCTAGCAAGGTAAATTACTACTAAGCTCAGTAGCACTGCTTCTACTACCATTGAACTGTCTGCGGCTTCTGTTGTACTGGCCAGCAGGGGAAAAGAGAAGTTAATTACACCTAAAAACTGCATTTTTTCTGTGAAAATCCTTCTCTTTATTTTTACTCTTTTCTGGAAGTAATTATAAAACCGTTATATCAACAATGATGACAGCAGCACTAAATTAATTTGTATCTATCAACTTCAGTAAGTATTGCCAGTAAAGCTCAGATACTGGAACTACAGAAAGCCTGGGCAGTCTTAGCAAGTCAAAGTCTATAAATTTGCCATCTTGCTTGATTTGACTTAAAGTGACAGGCTGAGAAAATTTTTGTACTGCCCGTACATCTATAACAACTCGTTTAATTTCATTTAATGCCGGATCAGCATAAGGTTGACTGACGATCTCTGCTACACCCATAACTTGCCGTTCTTTGCCTGTGTGATAAACCAGCGCTAAATCTCCAAGATGCATTGTACGTAAATGTTTGAGAGCTAGAGCATTGTTAATTCCATCCCAAACTGTACTGCCATCCCGTTCCAAGTCAAAGTAGGAATAATTTTCTGGTTCAGTTTTCAGCAGCCAATATGCCATCACAAAACCTCTACAAGTTTTAATGTAATTTTTTCAGTTTCCAAAAATGTAACCATTGCAACTTTTGACTATGGCAATGACAAAGTAGGAACATACAAATCGTATCAATCAATCGCCTTTGAGTTATGTAAATCTCATGGTAACTGTTGACTATGAATGGTTGGCAGTTAATTGATGATTGCTAAATACGTTTTATTAAATTATTTTGAGAGGAGTGCAAATCTTATGTTTCGAGCCGCTTTATCCGGTTCTCAGTTTCACCTGGGAAATTTTTGGAAAACTTTACCGTTAGCCTTGGTTTTGTTTGTAACTTTAGTCCAGCCTGGATTAGCCCAAGAAAAAGAGAAATTGTGGCGAACTCTTACAGTCAGTGGCCGCGGTATGGAAACAATTCCTACAACTCTGTCAGAAGTTAATTTAGGAGTTGAGGTTCAAGGCAAAACTGCTCAAGAAGTACAGCAAGAGGTAGCCCGCAGGTCATCGGCTGTAGTAGCTTTACTCAAAAACCGGAATGTAGACAAATTACAAACTACAGGTATTCGTTTAAATCCAGTTTATAGCTACAAAGATAATGTACAGCGGATTACCGGATATGCAGCTACTAATACCGTAAGTTTTCGTATTGCTACTGATAAAGCTGGCACATTATTAGATGAAGCAGTGAAAGCAGGGGCAACCCAAATTAATGGTATTAATTTTATCGCTACTGATGAGGCGATCGCCGCTGCTCAAAAACAAGCACTTAAAGAAGCTACACTAGACGCTCGACAACAAGCTGATGCCGTTTTCAGCGCCCTTGGTTTTCAACCCAAAGAGGTGGTGAGTATCAAAATTGATAACGCTAGCCCACCTCCACCACCTGTGTTATACCGTGCTGAAACTACCAAATTAGCTAACCAAGATGCTTCCACCCCTGTCATTGGAGGCGAACAGCAAGTAGAAGCATCGGTGACGTTGCAAATTAGTTATTAGTCAAGAGTCAGTGGTCAGTTGTCAGTAGCAAACGAAAAATAACGAACAACTGACTACTTGGTATTTTATGGCAAAATAAAAGCTTTGTGCTGCAAACACAAGGCTTTTTGCTTTATAGTTGACATCTGACCAATTAAAAATGTTCTGAAGACATATCTGACATCCCACTGTCTCCATCTTGCTTTGAACCCAATAACTGTAATTGGTCTACTAAAATAACTGGTGAGGAACGATTGGCTCCGGTTTGGCGATCGCTCCAGGTATCTAACTTCAAAGAGCCTTTAATGGCAATTTGTTTGCCTTTACGTACATAATTGCCAGCTACTTCTGCTGTTTTACCCCATAGCTCCAAATTGAACCAGTCGGTATGTTCTCCCTCTTTAGTACGTCGATTCACAGCCAATGTCAATCTACACTTAACACTACCAGACTCGAAATATTTAATATCTGGGTCGCCGCCAACACGACCAATGAGGGTGACAATATTGATGCTCATGTGAATTACCTTTTAGTACATGCGTACTTGTATATCTTGATTTTCATCATAGCGAATTGTGAACCTATTGAAAATGTGTTAAAAACTGAACAACATAATCGGGTATAAAAAGGTGGGAAGTGATTGAGGAAAACTGAAAAACTGTACGGATATACTGAAGTAGCTAAAGAAGATTAAAAACGTAGACACCTGAGACCTAGCAAGGACTGCTAAAAGTTAAAAAAACCGCCTAACTGGCTGGACTCAGGATAAAAAACGTAATAGAATCCAGCACAATTAACTCTCATAGTTGTAGTCAAAAAACATCGCAAATAAGGGGCGTAGAGACGCGTGGGTCTTTTTAGGAACTTTCGCTCATCGTGGGATATGGGTATCGACCTCGGTACAGCCAATACCCTTGTTTATGTATCTGGTAAAGGTATTGTACTCCAGGAGCCTTCTGTAGTTGCTATCGATCAAAACGAGAAAGTAGCACTGGCTGTGGGAGAAGAAGCCAAAAAAATGCTTGGTCGTACACCTGACAATGTAATTGCCCTCCGCCCCTTGCGTGATGGTGTAATTGCTGACTTCGATACAGCCGAGTTGATGCTCAAAAGTTTTATCCATCGTGTAAATGAGGGTAGAACTTTAGTTTTACCCCGGATTATCATTGGCATTCCCAGTGGTGTTACAGGGGTAGAAAGACGAGCTGTGATGGATGCAGCAGCTCAAGCTGGAGCTAGAGAAGTGTGTTTAATTGATGAACCTGTAGCAGCAGCAATTGGAGCAGGGCTACCAGTTATTGAACCAACTGGTAACATGATTATCGATATTGGTGGGGGTACAACAGAAGTCGCAGTCCTGAGTCTCCAAGGTACTGTGCTAAGTGAATCAGTACGTGTTGCAGGAGATGAACTCACAGATTCGATTATCCAGTATATGAAGAAAGTTCATAACTTAGTAATCGGGGAACGGACTGCGGAAGATATCAAGATTCGGCTTGGTTCTGCCTATCCCACTAATGATGATGGGGATCTGATGATGGAAGTTCGAGGTTTACACTTGCTTTCGGGTCTTCCAAGAACCGTTACCATTAAAAGCCCAGAAATTCGTGAAAGCATGTTGGAACCGCTATCAGTAATCATCGAAGCTGTAAAACGGACACTGGAGCGTACGCCTCCTGAGCTGGCATCTGACATTATTGACAGAGGCATTATGCTAGCTGGTGGTGGTGCTTTACTCAAAGGTATAGATACCCTAATTAGCCATGAAACGGGCATTGTTACACACATTGCTGCTGATCCTCTCTGTTGTGTTGTGCTGGGAACAGGTCGTGTGTTAGAAAACTTCAAACAGCTAGAACGAGTTATCAGCTGGCGTTCTCGTAATATGTAAAAAAAAATATGAGATATTGGGTTCTATTTGCCTATTATTTGGGTTCTATATAAATAGAATCCAATATCTTCTCAAATTATATAAATAGGTATAGATGGTTACTTTACGTCGTTGGTGGGATCGCAAAGGATTGCAAATCGGGTTACTAGCTCTAATACTAGGTAGTACTTGGATACTGCGGCAAACCCAAGGGCAACTACTGATGGAAGTTTACCAAGTGATCACCCGTCCATTACAAATGTTGCAGACAGGGCCAAGTCCAGAAGAACGTCTCAAGGATGCGCGGTTTTTAGAGTTGCAAACACGCATAGCCGATTTAGAAAGTCAAAATAAAAAGCTCCAAGACTTGTTAGGCTACGTTGAGAAACAGCCACTCTCATCGCGCCCAATTCCAGGACGAGTAGTAGGACGCAGTGCTGACCATTGGTGGCAACAAGTGACTATCAATCGTGGCTCTAATATGGGTATTCAAGAAGGCTTTGTGGTCAAGGCTGACGGTGGATTAGTGGGTTTGGTAGAGAGTGTAACTCCTCATACTAGCCGCGTTCTATTAATTAGTGACCTCAAAAGTCAAGTGGGTGTAACTGTTAGCCGCACTTCAGCTAAGGGAGTTTTGCGGGGAGATTCTTCTACGGAGGCTGTACTGGAATTTTATGAAAAAGTTCCCGATGTCAAGGTAGGAGATTTAGTTTCTACATCTACTTATAGTCAGAAATTTCCGGCTGGCTTAGCCGTAGGACGGGTAAAGTCTTTAGATTTGAACAAACTCCCCGTATCGGTGGCAAAAGTTGACCTTTTCCCACCTATAAGGTCGCTAGATTGGGTAGCTATATATCCAAAGCCGACAAATCAAGAAATGGAAAATCAAGAATCACCAAACCAGGAAGTTCAAAAGTCTAATTAGATTTTCAAAAATATTGCGAAACAATGAAGATGCCTTCATTTAATGGCAGCAGTCAGAAAAAGCCACAGTCGTCAAAGCGAAAATTCAAATTCCCCAGCAAACCTCTTTCTCGTTGGCATCCTGGTATGCGCCAGTTGCTAGATTGGACGGTGACGGTTGGGTCAGTAATGTTATGTTTAATATTGTCACCAACCCGCCTTCCAGGTATGGAATTGCTAGGAATTGGTCCTAATTGGCTGTTAATTTGGGTGGTAGCTTGGAGTGTCAAGCGTACAGTCTTAGAAGGAGTACTCGCAGGTATAGTTTTGGGAATGCTTCAAGATGCGATGACATCCCCTAACCCAACTCATGCCATAACGCTAGGATTAGTAGGACTTTTGACTGGTCTGACTCAAAAGCAGCGTTTTATTCAAGAAGATTTTATTTCTATCGCCTTAATTGTCTTTGTCATGGCGATTTTGGCAGAAACTATCTTTGGATTGCAATTAAGTTTAATAGGCGATCGCAAAGTAGAATACATTTGGGCATACTACCAACGAGTAGCTCTAGCTTCTGCTATTCTCAGTAGTCTTTGGGCCCCTGTGGTTTATTATCCTTTGAATCGCTGGTGGCAAAAGATGAGATTATTAGAGCAATAGTCAATTAAAGGCTGAAATTTGAAGTATTAAGAATGAAATCTAATCCCCAAATCAATAGGGGTTAGAAACAAGTTTTTATCCTTCATCCTTTCTTCTAATGCGGAGTGTGGACAGCCTAGACCAGGTAAAGGAGACAAGCCTGGGTGAATCTAGGTAGGAGTGAGGAGTGAGAGTCCAAGGTTTATGCCTTGACCCTCACTCCTAAATTTTTCTGGAGTTTGGGCAAGTCTAGGCAATATTGATTCAAGCTAGAGTGAATACAAATGAACAATAGCGCCTGGATACTACTGTTTAAATACCACAATAAAAGCGCGATAGCGTGCAAAACATTTACAGTATTGCCCAAAATTATGGATAACTTCCCAGTGGTTGCTCAAGCAGATGCATCTCTACCAAATTACACTCAGGAAAATCGGCTCTTGGCGCAATCGGCAGTTGAATCTGATGCACCAACAAAAAACAGGGTAGGCAGTGACTTTGACTGTCGCATGATGCAACGGTGTTTAGAACTTGCCCGCCGTGCCTTGGGACGCACTTCACCCAATCCCCTAGTCGGAGCAGTAGTTGTCAAAGACGGTGAGATTGTCGGGGAAGGATTTCATCCCCGTGCAGGTGAGCCTCATGCAGAAGTTTTTGCCCTGAAAGCCGCAGGTGATTTAGCTCGTGGGGCTACAGTCTATGTCAGCCTAGAACCTTGCAATCATTACGGCCGTACTCCCCCTTGTTCAGAAGGGTTAATAGCAGCTGGTGTTGCTAAGGTGGTAGTGGGCATGGTTGACCCCAACCCCCTGGTAGCTGGTGGTGGTATTGCCCGTTTACGGGCAGCGGGGGTAGAAGTGTTAGTGGGAGTAGAAGCAGAAGCTTGTCATCAGTTAAATGAAGCTTTTGTTCATCGCATTCTCTACAAACAACCTTTGGGCATTTTAAAATATGCCATGACTTTAGATGGCAAAATTGCTACTACCTCCGGTCATAGCGCTTGGGTAACAAACCAAGATGCCCGTAGTGAAGTTCATCAACTACGGGCAGCCTGCGATGCAATAATTGTTGGTGGTAATACAGTACGACAAGATAATCCTTACTTAACTAGTCATCAGGTAGGGGCGCATAATCCCCTAAGGGTGGTGATGAGTCGTCATCTCAACTTACCTGAAGATGCCCGCCTGTGGCAAACTGCGGCAGTTCCTACGTTAGTGTTGACAGAGTTAGGAAGCTCACCTGATTTTCAAAAGTTTTTGCTGGCACAAGGGGTAGAAGTAGTGGAATTGACATCACTGACACCAGAAGCAGCAATGACGCACTTGTATGAACGGGGTTTTTGTAGCGTATTGTGGGAGTGTGGAGGTACGTTAGCTGCCAGTGCGATCGCTCAAGGGGCAGTACAAAAAATTCTAGCCTTTATTGCTCCTAAAATCATTGGTGGTAGTCATGCTCCTACGCCTGTAGGTGACTTAGGTTTGACCACGATGACCGAAGCTCTTTCTCTAGAACGGGTTCGTTGGCGCGTGGTAGGTTCCGATTGCTTAGTTGAAGGTTATTTATCCCAAAAAAACCAATAGTCTCAAGTCAATAGTTCACGGTCAATAGTAAGTAATAACTGTTGACTGTGGATTAATTGCGAATGTTTTGTTTACTATTAATACTGGCGTTCATAAGCAAGATCACGTATGAGAGTGAGCCGAGATTCAATATAATCACTGAGAAAATCGGTTTCGTGGGGATCTAATAAAGCTTGCGTTGTGGTTTGTTTTACTAACCATTGCACCAAGCTAGCATCGTCCATCTGCAAGAGGGTCTTGGTTTGGGAGTTTTCAACCACAGACCAAAGCTGACGCAGAATTTTAGGAGTCATTAGACCTCAAGTTAATCATTTAGCTTAGCTGTTCCCAGATTACACAATTCCGGCGGCAGGTTACGACCTAATATACAAGCCGAGACAAGTATTATTAAAAACTTAATATGGGGATTTATAACTTTATGAAGATTAAGAATTGGAGTACTATATTGAAAGGTTAACAAAAATTACTAAATACTATTTTTGTAGTTTTTGATACTATTTATGAAAATCAAAAGTCATACACAAATCTGAGTGACGGTGGTACTTTTTTCAGAAAATAAGGACTAAAGTCCTTACTACGAACACTAAAACAGTAAATAGGATAATATCTAGCTCTTCAATAGTTACAACAATTTGATTTATTTGTTCTCGAATATTTTCTACATCTTCAGGGTTTGCTTTTTCTAAAAATTTAATCGCTATTTATTGCCTCATTTACAGAATTATGTTGGCTCGAAGACATTTTTTAATAAAGCCAGCCCTTCTTCAATTTGGGATATTTCCTCAGCTGTTAAGCCTTGAAGTAAGTCGGCGATATGAGAGCGAGTATGATCGAGGGATTGCTGAAGATGGTAATTACCCTCGTCAGTAAGATTGAGGACTATTCGCCGTCGCTCTTGGGGATGATGTAGACGTTGCACCAAGCTGCGTTGTACTAGTCGCTCTATTGTTGCTGAGGCTGTAGCAGGAGTTACACCTAGATGTTCTGCCAAGTCAGATAATGAAGCACCAGGATTGCGGTTAATAAATGCTAGCGATCGCAACTGAGGTACAGATAGAAAAGCGGCATTATGTCCACGCATCTTAGATCGGATAAACCTCATTACTAATGGGATTGTATCCATTACTTTGGCGGCACATTCTTCGGAAGTTGTACCTTGAGAGGTTTTACCGAGCTTCATGGTATAGCTGTTCTCCTAAACACATTGCTACCCCGTAGGTAACATCGTCCACAGGTAAGGGCAAGCTTATTAATGTTAGCAAGAGAATTGTCCCATCCAGACGAAACTGACAATCAGGTCTATTTCATTCCTCAAAAGCGATTTACTTTAAAACACCCTTGACTTGTTCAGTTTGGAGGGTTTCTGTTGCTTTATCGGCAGAAAGTGGTTTATAGAATAGAAAACCTTGCACATCTTCGCAGTGAATAGATTTTAAGAAGTCTAACTCCTCTTGCTTTTCTACCCCTTCAGCAGTCAATCTTAACCCTAAGGTTCTCGCCAAGGTAACGATCGCTGTAACAATGTGAGCGACTTTGACATCCCTTGTCAACTCTTTGATAAAAGACCGATCAATTTTGAGATTGTGGAGTGGTAACAGTTGTAGACGTGAAAGAGAAGAATGACCTGTACCAAAATCATCGATGGCAAGGTGAACACCCATTTTCTCCAAATCCAGCAATACAGTTCTGGTAAACTCTAAATCCTCAATGGCGGTTGTTTCTGTAATTTCTAACTCTAAAAAGTGCGGCTCTAAACCTGTTTCTTGTAAAATTGTGGCTACAATTTCCGCAAGCTTGGGTTGGCGAAACTGCTTAGGAGATAAATTGACAGCGATTGTAATTGGAGGTAATCCTGCCTGTTGCCAAGCTCGATTTTGAATACAAGCTGTCCGTAACACCCATTCACCAATAGGGATAATTGATCCACTTTCCTCAGCAAGGGGAATAAAAGTATTAGGTGCTACTAATCCCATCTCAGGATGTTGCCAGCGCAACAAAGCTTCCATACCAGTAATTTTCCCTGTAACAATATTGACTTGAGGCTGGTAATACACTGTAAATTCTCCCCGTTCTAAGGCACAGCGCAAGCTTTTCTCTAGAGTCAAAAGTTCAGGAGTCTTTGTACTGAGAGTTGTGGTGTAATACTGATAATTATTTCTCCCTCGATCTTTGGCATAATACAAAGCAGAATCCGCGTGTTGAATTAGGGTTTCGGCATCAGGACTATGTTCATCCAGTAGGGCAATGCCTAAACTCCCACTCACGTAGAGTTCATGCCCGTCAAGATTAAAGACATTTTCTAAAGACTCTAAGATTCTCCAAGCTACCTGAGTTACTTCATCAAGACAATTCACGCGGGTTAGGAGGATAGTAAATTCATCTCCTCCCCAACGAGCAACCGTATCTCCGCTTCTGAGGCAGTCTCTCAATCTTTGAGCCACGTCTTGTAATAATCGATCTCCCAAGGTGTGTCCTAAAGTGTCGTTTATCACCTTAAAGCGATCCAAATCGAGGAACATCACCGCTAAACTTTCCTGATTACGCACCGCACTAGGTAGAGCTTTAGCCAGTAGCTCATTAAACAGCAAGCGATTTGGCAATCCAGTCAGCAGATCATGGAGGGCTTGGTAACGAATCATTTTCTCCACCTGCTGACGCTGTTGAGCGCCACTGATACTAGCCGCCATTGTCAAAAGTGTAGATTCTTCGTGGCGTGACCAGCAACGCTCTTGTGAGCAGTCTGCCAAACCAAGATATCCCCAGAACTGATCATCTAATCGCAGAGGTACTAAAAGCAGGGATTGAATACTTTCTCGGATGAGGAGTTTTTGTTCGGCTAAGGGAAAATCTCGTGTAAGTCCACTAATAATTTGTCCATTAGAAAGGACATCACACCAACATCCTAGTTCTAAAGACTGATAAGGTTGGTTCTGCCAGGAGTGAGCTGAAGGCTGAAGGTGGGAGCGTGTCCACTCAAATTGGAGACTTACTGCCATCTCCCCTGTGACTGGATGAAGATGGTTTTTGAAGAGATAAACGCGATCTGCTTGGGCTGCTTCACCCAAAACAGCTAAAGCTCTTTCCATGCCAGTTTCGTAGTTCATTTCTACTAGCAAATAATTGGCAGCTTCAGCAACTGCTTGTAGCAAGCGATCGCGTTGCTGTAATTCGGCTTCGGCTTGCTTTTGTTTTGTAATATCCCTAGTAATAAAAGTTCTAATTAACTCACTTTCAGGAAGGTAATGAACGGATTGTTCAAACACTTCTTGACCAACTTGTACTTCCCGTATAAAAGGATTTGTTTTTTGATTCTTAATTGCATTTAGTAGATCTATTAGTATGGGATGCTTTGCGTCTTTCCTAATTTCAGGAAACTTGAGAGCTGCGGCGGGATTAAGGTAAGTTACTATTCCTTCTAAATCTGTTTCGATAATTGCATTGGGAATTAGTTCCGGGAAGGATGCTAGGCGGGCTAAGGCAGTTTCACTAGCGGCTTCAAAATTACGATCAAAAACTAGAGTTTGAAAGGGATTTGCAGAATATGCTTGTTCCGATAAGAAACTAGCTAAATCTTCAGTTTCACAAGATTCAGAAAATGCTTGTTCGGAAAGATTAGAAATAGCATAATATTTTGCATTAGCTTGATTATCGCCAAATACAATGGTATCTCCATGTTTAAGGTTATGAGAGAAGCATTTAGCGCCATTTATGAATAAGCCATTAGTACTCCCTTTCCCCTTAAAGTTGCCATCAATAATCTGAAAGCCATACTGGTCAGTTTCTGGAATAGATATCCGCAATAATATTGCATGTTGTCTTGATACTG
>JBBSOP010000015.1:0-21728 GCA_038259655.1 Chroococcales cyanobacterium | reverse complement strand
TAACAATACTATTATCCGTTGGTTTGATGAGATAATTGCTTACTTTGATAATGGGACAAATAGTGGTGTCGTGGAAGGTATTAATAACAAGATTAAGTTGATTAAACGTTCCGGTTATGGATTTAGAAACTTTGACAATTTACGAGTTAGATGCTTATTAAATTGGCATTTTAACTATTAGTTAAGCATACTATATACTGAAGAACCATTATTATTTTAAAATAGCTGATATAAGCTAGTACTTTTTCTATGTTGAGGCAACGTTAAATAATATCTTGAAACCCCCGACCGCGCCAGGAAGTTACTCAACAATAGTTATTGAAAATCTTATTAATTATATAATTAACCTCCTCAGAAAATTTCACAACTTACTTTCTTCTTACTTGCTGATATCCATCACTACTCGACCCACAAGCAGCGATTAATCTCTTTTTAATGTTTTGTCCCTACCCGTGGCACGACAACTTTGACGGGTGGAGGCAAGCAGGGGAAGAAAAGAACTAGACTTTTTCCCATTAACCCAGCGAAGTTACCTTGGCAGACTACTAGTATTTGCGATTGCCAACTTGCCAATTCGACAAGTTTATTTTACCGATCTGCTCAATATTACGTGGAAACAACAAGTAACTAAAGAATGTCTGAATTATTATCTTCAATTAGGCTGGGTAATTATGAAAAAACTTACTATTGGTCGATTTTGTACTTATGGCTCTATTGGATTAATATCCTCAATCGCTATACTCACTAAAACTACCTCCGCTTTCACTCAGGTAGTAGAAAATTCTCCAATTGGGCAAACTCCCGTTCCTGCTTCCAACTTAATTTGGCCAACTCAAGGGTTTATTTCTCAAGGCTTCCGTAAATATCAACATGAAGGAATTGATATTGCCGGGGCATCTGGCACTCCAATTGTGGCTGCGGCATCCGGTATAGTGGTCAAAGCAGGTTGGGATGATTGGGGATTAGGAAATTATCTAGAAATTAAGCACCCTGATGGCAGTCTCACCGTTTACGGGCATAATCGTCGCCTTTTGGTGAGCAAAAATCAACAGGTCAGCCAAGGTCAAGTAATTGCAGAAATGGGATCTACAGGTAATAGTACAGCGCCTCACCTACACTTTGAATTTCATCTTGATGGTCGCCTAGCGGTTGACCCCCTGCGCCAATTATCTACCTCAACGGCTAGCAAAATACCACCACAGCTTACGACTTCTGCTTCTCGAAACCGTCCAGTCGCAAAACCTCCAATAGCTCAGCAAGTTTCACCTCCACAACCAATTCCTGTAAGTTTTGCACCTGTAACTAATACTGGATGTAGTGGTGTCACCATCATTGAAGGTGAAACTAACAACGTTCGAGTCAAAGTTTGTGATGATCAGGGCAGTTTATTTTATGTTGGGCAGTTAAAACAAGACCCAAGTCAGCCAGTCAAAATCCCAGCTTGGAATATAGGCAAAGATACATATCAAGCAAATAATGGCAGCTTTTCTTACTTAATTAACCGTGAAAAAGTGGAAGTATGGCGAAATGGTAGTCAGATTAGATCTGATAATTTTCATACTTTAAACTCAATCAAAAATTAGTTAAAAAACTAAATCTTAATTGAATTTTATTCATATTTTAGATAAGCGATCGCCTGATAATGTTGATATCGTCAGTGCGATCGCTTTTGATAAAAAAATTTACCAATTCTTAGTATTTTTTTATTCTACTATCAGTAAAAACGCTTTATGATTGTATGTAATCTAAGATACCAAAACCTTAAATTCCGAGAAAACCAAATTAATTCTCTAAAAATCACTTACAGGTACTCATCATGGAATATATTGCTTATTCCCTCATGGTTATTGCTAACCAAGAGGCAACTGGACAAGTCGAATATACCGAATATAATTTTCCTAAGCTGCAATTCAATTTAGGAAAACTACTTAAATCTTCTGCTTGGCTAACTTTAGCTGGGATTAGTGTACTTTTTGCCGCTGTCACCCAAGCTCAAATCGCTTCAGCAGCCTACGTTAGAACTAATGGTAATTGTTTACGTGTTCGTACCGGCCCAAGCACAGCCTACCAAGTTGTAGGATGTATCCCCAATGGTGCGCCAGTTGCAACTATTACAGGATACAATAACGGTTACGCTAGGCTTTCTACAGGTAGATACGTTGCTACTAAGTGGGTTAGCGGTACATATAATCCCCTTCCTACGATTATACGTGGTGGTGTTGGCGGTCAAGTTATTCTAAATCGTGGAGCTAAAGGTCAGCCTGTTAGAGACGTGCAACAAGCTTTAGGTGGTCTGACAGTTGATGGAGTATACGGCCCAGTCACTGCTAGCCGAGTCAGACAATTTCAGTCAAATAATGGTCTACGTGTAGATGGTATAGTTGGCCCTCAAACTCGCAGCTTTTTATTTAGAAGCTAAGAATTATTTCACCAGAGAGGGGAAAGGTGAAATGGCGTTCCCTTTCGCCTCTTTTGATATTGCTTAAGAAAGCTGTAAATAATTTTTTACAATTTGCAAAATGCGCTCTGC
The DNA here is from genome assembly GCA_038259655.1 of Chroococcales cyanobacterium. Classification (GTDB taxonomy): domain Bacteria; phylum Cyanobacteriota; class Cyanobacteriia; order Cyanobacteriales; family Nostocaceae; genus Halotia. The sequence continues at coordinate 19,198 of JBBSOP010000015.1, read as the reverse complement.
TGCATGACCATCTCCGAAGGGATTAATCGCATTGGCCATTGCTTGGTAAGCCTTTGGGTTACTGAGTAACTCAGTCGCGGCTGCAACTATATTCTCACTCGTAGTTCCTACAAGTTTAGCTGTACCCGCAGTCACCGCTTCCGGTCTTTCTGTAGTATCTCTCAGAACTAGCACAGGTTTTCCTAAACTGGGTGCTTCTTCTTGCAAACCCCCAGAATCAGTTAGCAAAAAATGCGATCGCCCAATTGCACCGACTAATTCTGCATAATCTAAAGGTTCAGTCAAAAAAATTCGGGGATGATTTCCTAAAAGCGCTTGTAATGGTTCTCTGACTGTCGGGTTGCGATGTAATGGTAAGAGTAAGGCAGTATCAGGAAACTTATCTAATATTTGCAAAAAACCCTGAGCGATCGCTTGTAATGGTTCTCCCCAATTCTCGCGCCGATGGACTGTTGCTAACAAAATGCGATAAGAATCCCAGTTTAAACCGGTTACATCACAAGCTGGTTGGGTTGCAGCTACATTTAACAACGCATCGATTACTGTGTTACCTGTCAGGTGAATTTCACCCAACACACCAGAACGCTGCAAGTTTTCTACAGCCAAAGTAGTGGGTGCAAAATGCAATTGAGTCAGTTGAGAAATTAATCGCCGATTTGCTTCTTCAGGGTAAGGATTAAATAAATCATCTGTTCTTAACCCTGCTTCTACATGACCTACAGGAATTTTTTGATAAAAAGCTGCTAAAGTTGCTCCAAAAGCTGTGGTAGTATCTCCTTGCACGATGACTAAATCTGGCTTTTTTTCGTGGAATAATGCTTCCAAACCTCGCAAACTACGGCAAGTAATATCGCTTAAAGATTGCTGTGGTTGCATAATCTCTAAGTTGTGATCTGCTTTTAAGTTGAACAGCTGCATTACTTGCTCAACCATCTCACGATGCTGTCCAGTTAAGATTACTTGCAACTCAAAGTCTGGGGAATCTTGAAAAACCTGAATTACCGGAGCTAATTTAATTGCTTCTGGACGTGTACCCAAAATAATACAAACTCGTTTTTGATTAGTCATTAGTCAATAATCAATAGTTAATGGTCTATAGTAAATCTTTACAACTGACAACTAACAAATTATAAATAAGCATGAAAAAACCCGGCTTAACCGGGCAGATGCACTGTTTGTCGAATTTAGTGGAATCAACTAACTATACTTCGATGTCACAAGTCAAAGGGCAAGCGGCATAGACAGTGGTCTGCGCTTGGTCTGCTTCTCCATGCAACCAGCTTAACCATTTAACATCACTAGGATGGATGCCTTTGAAAGTCAGCACACCCGCTGCGATCGCAACTGCCATGACATTAAACATAATCAAACCACCTGCAACCAATAAAACTGCACTCACAGGCATTACAGATTGCAACACAATCGACAACAGACAACCGACCGTAGCCATCAACACCACTAATGGAAAACCGACAACCAACAAGCATACTGCCAGCGTGAAAGTCCAGATTAAAAAGCTTTTAACCACCAACAAGGAGTAGGTTTTTCCTAGATTAGAACTCTGAGCCAAAACCATGACTTTTCCTCCCAATTACACAGCATAATTAACTTCAGCTATATCTCGCTTTTAGCAAGCCAACTGAATATTGTTTCTATTGAATTTCAGTATATAGAAATCTATTAGTAAAATGAGCATTTATTTACTAAACTTTACACTTAATCTTTTGTAATTATGAATGTAAAACCAAATTTACAATCAAGTTTAAAACTAGTTTCTGGTATCTATCTTCAGGAATAGAAGCTAAAGTACAGTAGCTTTTAATATGCATTTCCAATTCTTGACTTAGATTATGCTTAACACTTCTTATAAAAACTGATTAACCTTCTCATAATTCTGAAAAGGCTCTAGATAAATTATCTGCTGCTGATTTTGCTGTTAATTGCTAGCAACTTGTATTTATGCTTAGCAAAATTTTCTCATTTAACAATACAAAGTATTTACAACAAAAGTTGAAGACATAAATAATACTTTAATCTCTAGAGATATTGCTGAGGCTTTTACAGGTCTTGTAGTGTGATAAACAAGGATATGTAAGCAAAAAATATTCTAATCAACTTATGAAAAATTAGTTACAAATAAAAAATATACAAGTATTAATCGTGAAATGTAACTAACCACTGCTTTGAATATTTGAGCAAACAGACAGTCATAATTCTACCTCCTAGCCCTTTAGAGGTTGCTAGTAGAGACTTTTAACTGATTCAAGTTTATTAATGCCACATTGTAAAGATATATGACAGAATCACAGCATCCATCAAGTGTAAATCCTGTTGCTTCCCGGAATTTGCCCCCAATGCCACCACCGCCACCACCATCGTTAATGACGCAGCGCCAGTCTACACAAACGTTGGATATGTCGTCAGTGAATAGAACTCCCTCAAGTGCGGCTCATCGTCCGGGGCCTCCGCCACCGATGCCAAAAAGTAGCACTTCGGGATTAACTCTAGCGCAGATTATTAAAGAAGCTTACGATCAGGGATATTCAGACGTTCACATAGGTATTGGTGAAATACCTCGCTTCCGCAACCGAGGAGAAATTCAATCAACGGATTATCCAGAAACCAATAAAGAAATTTTCATGAATTGGTTGCAGGAGATCATGAGTGAGGCGGAAATTCAGCGCTTTGAAGAATACTTAGAATTTGACGGCGCAACTCAGTACGAATTTGCTCGTGTGCGGATTAATGTTTTTGGTTCCCTCAAAGGCTATGCAATGGTGCTGCGTTTGATTCCGCTAAAAATCTTGACGATGGAACAGTTGAGGCTACCCTCGATTTTTCGGGATATTTGCCATCACCATAAAGGTTTAGTTTTGGTGACTGGGCCGACTGGTTCTGGTAAATCGACAACAATGGCAGCGATGATTGACTACATCAATAAAGAGATGGCTAAACATATCATCACCATTGAAGATCCGATTGAATTTGTTCACCAAAGCCGCAAGTCCCTAGTCAAACAACGGGAAGTAGGGATGCACACCTTAAAGTTTGACAATGCTTTAAAAGCAGCTTTGCGCGAAGATCCCGATTTGATTCTAGTGGGAGAAATGCGGGATAAAGAAACTGTTAACACCGCCTTGAAAGCTGCTCAAACTGGTCACTTAGTTATGGGAACCCTGCACACCAATAGTGCCGTGAAAACTATTGAACGGATACTGAATCTGTATTCAGGTGAAGAACAAGACGCGATGCGGGTAGCAATTTCGGAGTCTTTAGTGTCGGTGATTGCTCAAGGTTTGTGTCGCACTACTGATGGTAAGCGGGCTGCATTCCACGATATTTTGATCAATACCGAGGCCATCAAAGAATGGATCAAAGACGGTAAATATGATGAAATTTCCGAGTTAATGAAACAAGCAAGCTTTGATGGCATGATCACCATGAATCAGTCGCTGCTCGACCTCTACCAAGACGGACGCATCACAGAAGAAACAGCTTTAGAGATGTCACCAACTCCTAACGAAATGGCGCAGTTTCTGAGAGGACGAGTTTAGGTACAGTAAGAAGAAGGCAGGCCGCCAAGCATAAAATGGTTATGGGGCATTGGGAAAAAGAAGCAGAGGGGCAGAGGGCAGGGTGCAAGGGGGATGAAGAATGTCTTGAATTTGTTCATAATCTTTCTTTTTCCTTGTCCCCCTGCTCCCTGCTCCCTGCTCCCCTGCCTCTCCCTGTCCCTGCTCTTAATTACCTAGCCCTGTAACTGAATTGACTACAGACAAACTATCCAGACCTCAGTTGTTCAAAGGCATTGCCTTATTTACACCTGGAGGAGACTTAATTTACTGCATCGACCCGAACAAACAAGGTCGATGGCATTTGCATTTATGCACTGCTTTACAAGAAATTTTAGACTTACCAGAACCGCCTCACTTTTTAGTACCTTGTTACACAGCGACGATTGACCACTGGCTAGATCCGCACAGCCACAAAGTGCGAACATTTGCAGAGGCTCATCCAGCAGTAATCCGAAATCAGGCTGTACTTAACGCTATTTTTGGTACAGGTGAGCTAGTTTGGCAAACAGCACCTTGGCAAGAAGGTTTATGCGATCGCATAGTACTAGCAACTTATCGCTCCTCATTTCCCCAACTTTGGGAAGATCATGATTTATTAGTGAACTTAGACCTTTCCCAACCAGTACCAAAGTACTCTCAACCAGTCATAGCAGCTCAAAATGTACAGCAAAAAACACAATGTTATGTCCTGCGTCTGTTTGTGGCTGGGCATAGCGCCAATACTGAACGCATCCTTCAGAATCTACACGAATTGTTAGAGCGATCGCTAGGATATCCCTACACGATGAAAGTTGTCGATGTTTTAACTAATCCAGAACAAGCAGAAATCGATCAAGTTTCTGCTACTCCTACCCTCGTTAAAGTCTGGCCTCACCCGATTCGGCGAATTGTCGGAGAATTGGATAATGCTGAGAAACTTTTACAAATGTTAGGTGCTAAAGAAAAATATTAAATTTAGGATTTTAAGCCAACATTTTTATGAATAAGCGATCTGCGGGTTAATAGTGTCCCAACTAATCGGGTTTCGACTACTTTATTTTTACGTAAGCCCCTAAGCGATCGCCTCAGAATATCTTTGAGTACGCTTGAACAAACACCACTAAAAATTATATGGGTCGCCCGGGATTCGAACCCGGAACTAATCGGTTAAAAGCCGAGTACTCTACCGTTGAGTTAGCGACCCTTTCGTTGCATTTCGCAACTTTGCTATCATAGCACAGACATCTGTAGTTTTGTAAAGGGGTTTAGAAAAAATTAGCTGTTAACCGTACAGATGCATTGTAGCTAGCTCCTGATTCTAACACAGTTAGGTGTTCACCAGTGTTCAAAGAATTACGCGAGGCAGTCCACGGTTCTAGACAATAAAAGTCTTTGCCTTTGAGTGTCCAAAATACCAAAATGGGATATTCCTTACCGTAATCTAGAGTCAGTTTTAACTTCCGGCTGTTGTCTATCACCGTAGCCGATTGACTTGTTAGTTCCTTAAAGGCAACGTCAATTTCATCGAGATTAAAGTCAAAATTCCCATTAAATCGGTGAATTTCCTTACTTCTTTGGTCTTGGTATTCGTGGGAAGGAATTTCAAATTTTAGCTGAGTTTTATCCTTTACCGAAAAGTAAGGATGGAAACCGGTAGAAAAAGGCAGTTGTGTGGATGATAGATTTTTATACTCCTGCTGAATTTCTAGAGTATTGCCTTGTAACTTGTAGGTAAAAACTACTTGAAAATCAAAGGGATAAACAGCTTTAGTTTGTTCTGTACTATTGAGGACAAGAGTAAGGCTAGCTTGATTTTGGGTAGCTTGCTCAGTTACTTCCCAAGGTAAATCACGGGCAAAACCATGTTGTTTGAGAGTGTACTGTTTGCCGTTGTGGGTGTAAGAATTATCTGGCAAGTTGCCACAGATAGGAAATAATATGGGATTCCCACCTCTGACACTCAAATCAGGATTCGTAAAACGCTCAGTATCCAGATAGAAAATTTCTTGCCCTTGGACGCGCCAACGGGTGATAATACCGCCGCGTTCTGGTACAACTTCCAGTTGAGAACCAGCGGTTTCATCAGAAAGGATATAGGTTTTGTATTGTTGCTGTTGAAGGGCAATGGTAAACACAAATTTTAGTCCTTGGTTAGGGGCTAGAGGAGGCAGGGAGCAGGGAGCAGGGGAAGCAGCACTTCGGCTTCTCTTCGAGACACTACGCGAATGCTCAGTGACCAGGGAGCAGGGGAGCGATAAGGAGACAGTTATTTACAATTTCCTCATGCCCCATGCCCCATGCCCCATGCCATTTTAATTACTCGTCTTCTGCAAATATGAAGCGATACAATTCGCTGGGGTCAGGTTCAGGGCTGCTTTCGGCGAATTTAACGGCTTCGTCGATGACATTCTGAATTTTTTGCTCAATAGCTTTGAGTTCTTGCTCATCTGCTAGGTTTTGCTCTAAAAGATAAGCAGCAAGTTTCTTAATTGGGTCACGGGAAAACCAAAATTCCTTTTCAGCTTTGCTTCGCATCTCATCTGGGTCTGCTAGGGAATGACCCCGGAAACGGTAGGTTAAGGCTTCTATTAATGTTGGCCCTTCACCTGCACGGGCGCGGGCGACCGCTTCTTGGGCTACGGCTCGCACTGCCAATACATCCATACCATCTACTTCTACGCCCACCATGTTAAACACGCTGGCTTTTTTGTAAATCTCTGGTTGGGAAGTTGCCCGTTCGTGAGACATCCCAATTGCCCACTTATTATTTTCTACCACGAAAAGAATAGGCAGTTTCCAGAGGGCAGCCATATTCAAAGTCTCGAAAAACTGACCGTTGTTGGCAGCACCATCACCAAAAAAGCAAGCGGTTACTTGGTCAGCGTTGGGATCTTTGAGAACTTCGCGGCGGTATTTACTTTGAAAAGCTGCACCTGCTGCGACAGGAATGCCTTCAGCTACAAAAGCATAGCCACCTAGTAAACCATGTTCTTTAGAGAACATGTGCATAGAGCCACCGCGCCCTTTACTACAGCCTGTGGCTTTGCCAAATAGCTCTGCCATGACCTCTTTTGCTGGTACTCCTGCACTCAGAGCATGAACGTGGTCGCGGTAGGTACTAGAAACAAAATCTTCTCCTGGTCGCATTGCTTGAATTACGCCAGTAGAAACAGCTTCTTGACCATTGTATAGGTGGACAAAACCAAACATTTTGCCTCTGTAATACATCTCAGCGCATTTGTCTTCAAAAAAGCGCCCTAATGTCATGTCTTCGTACAACCGTAACCCTTCTTCTTTGGTGATCTGGGTAGTGGCAGTATTATATGTAGGTAACGTGCGTTCTTGAACCATTATTTTTTAGTATCCCTTTAGTAAAACTAAAATTTACCAACTCAAAAAATAAGTTGCTTTCACACAATATCTGCTTTTCACAAGCTGGGAAGTGCTGGAGTCAACAACTAAAATTTATGCACCACAAAAGGTTATGGAGAATAGGTAAATAGAGAATGGGCAAACTTTGCGTTTTTTATCCTTGACTTAACGAGGATTTCACCTTAACGGTAATAGCCGTTCTCTGAGTTTTTCTACTCCCAGATCCCGCTTATAGGCTATCAAACAGAATAGCTTGGTTTCTGCCTATCCATGAACAATTTAGAAAAAATGGCCTCAGAAATCTCTATGTGTCTAAGTATAAAGTTGTAATTTAAGTGTAATTATGCTATTATGTTTTTCCCTATTGTTATAAAAATCAACCCTACGGTGGTGTTTTTCTCACCGTACTACCAGGGCGATCGCAGCTGCTAAACACAATCATAGATTTCTACCAGTACAACACCCATACCACTGACAAAATTTATTATGGTTTTTATTATGGTGTCGCAGGTTTAACCAGTTCTTAAACACAAGAATACTAAGAATTAAGACAATATATCAGCGCTTTCTAGGTGGTGGCAAAATATTAGTACTAAAATATGACTCAAATTTAGGGAAGTCGTAAAACTAATTGTTGCAACATACACTTATAGTGTAAGTAAGTCGCGGTATTATTTACCGTTATTATTATGGCACGGTTTTACATGCCTGGAATGCTCTAGGTGAATTATGTTGATCACGGTGCAGGGGAAGTAGGCTGTGCGAATTCCGCTAGATTACTACCGAATTTTAGGACTACCGTTAGCGGCAAGTGATGAACAGTTGCGACAAGCATACAGCGATCGCATTGTACAATTGCCGCGACGAGAGTATTCTCAATCAGCAATTTCTTCTCGCAAACAACTTATAGAAGAAGCTTACGTGGTTTTATCAAATCCTAAAGAACGTAGCAGTTACGACCAGCTTTATCTTGCCCACGCCTACGACCCTGATGGTAAGGCTAGAGTAGCATTGGGCGATCGTGTCCAAAGTAACCACGGTGATCCTGATACTCAAAATCTCAGTATTGAAATTTCTCCACAGGAATTAGTTGGTGCTTTATTAATTCTGCAAGAATTAGGAGAATACGAACTTGTACTGAAACTAGGTCATAACTACCTAGCAAATCAAAACGGTGCAGGAGTTGCCAGCATAGGAAATAATCTAGCAAGTGAAGAACTTCTAGAAAGTGCTGATAGTCCAGATATTGTTTTAACTGTTGCTCTGGCTTGTTTAGAATTAGGTCGTGAACAATGGCAGCAAGGTAACTACGAAAATGCTGCCGTGTCCTTGGAAACTGGACAAGAAATGCTAGCTCGTGGCGGTCTGTTTGCGAGTGTACAGGCAGAAATGCAGGCTGATCTTTATAAACTGCGGCCGTACCGGATTTTAGAATTATTAGCACTACCTCTGGAAAAAACTGCCGAACGCCGCCAAGGTCTGGCATTATTGCAAAATATTTTAAGCGATCGCGGTGGAATTGATGGTACTGGTAGTGATGAATCAGGTTTAAACATTGACGACTTTCTGCGATTTATTCAACAACTACGTAACCACCTCACAGTCGCAGAACAGCACAAACTCTTTGAAGCCGAAAGCAAGCGTCCCTCGGCTGTTGCTACATACTTAGCTGTTTATGCCCTAATAGCACGAGGATTTACCCAGCGTCAGCCAGCTTTAATACGTCAGGCAAAGCAAATGCTGATACATTTGGGCAAACGCCAAGATGTACATTTAGAACAGTCGTTATGTGCGCTACTACTAGGTCAAACCGAAGAAGCAACCCGTGTTTTAGAACTAAGTCAAGAATACGAAGCTTTAGTTTTTATTCGGGAAAAATCCCAAGACTCTCCAGACTTGTTACCCGGACTATGTTTATACGCAGAACAGTGGTTACAACATGAAGTGTTTCCCCACTTTCGAGATTTATTTAGGCAACAAGCTTCGCTGAAAGATTACTTTGCTAACCAACAGGTACAAGCTTATTTAGAAGGTCTACCTACAGATGCAGAAACTACTCATGAATGGGCTGTAATTAATCGTCAGTCTTTTTCTCAACCACAGACAAATAACTTACGTCAACGCAGTCATACTAATGGTGTTGCTCAACAAGTTCATCATAGTAGAACATCTGACCCGGAGTTACCCCAAACACTAAACCACAGAAGACCGGAGTATGCCAATTCTTCACCAAATACCCCATCTACTGCAAGTGTAAGACCAGAAATACCCATGACACCGCTTTCTACTGCTGAACGCACGGCAAGAGTAACTAACTTGAATGGTTCAGCAAAAACCTCTCCACCCCGTCAAGTCAAAAAGCGGAGGAAGCGCAAAACCAGTCAACCTACACCATCGGGGCAACGGCGAACCTTTACTAATACCCTAGAAGGTAAAACACGATTAGTTTGGACAGTATTTGCTTCATTGGTGGGTATATTGGTGTTTTGGCTGTTAGTTTCCACAACCTTTGGATGGTTAAAACATCTATTGTACCCTGCACCATCTTTACAAGGAAAACAATTATTTGTCCAACTTAATGAACCACCAATAACTATTCCTGACAGCAGCAGTAAATTACAATCACTAGAAGGAACTCTGAACGAGGAAACTGCAAAAGAAGTTATTGAAACTTGGTTATCTACTAAAGCTGCGGCTTTAGGAACAAATCATGAAATAGATGGTTTACAGGATATTTTGGTTGGTTCAGCTTTATCTCAGTGGCGGTTAATTGCCCAACAAGAAAGAGCAGCAAATCGTTATCGCCAGTATGATCATACTGTTAAGGTGGAATATATTAATAAAACTGAAATTTCCCCAGACCGCGCAATAGTAGTAGCTACGGTTAAGGAAGTTACACAGTTTTATGAAAATAGCCAAGCAAGAAAATCTTCTGATGAAACTTTGCGTGTCCGATATGATTTTATTCGACAACAAGGGGTGTGGCGTATTCAGAATATGGCAGTTGTTTATTAAGTCGCTATGCAAAGTTAATTGCACAAAATAATTATTTTTAGGTACAAAAGCACGTATTTTTATCTCACGCAGAGGCAAGGCAGCGCGTTGGGCGGCTCTGCCGACTTGTTCGCGCAGCGTCTCCGACAGGAGAAGCGACTGCCGCGCAGAGGCGCAGAGAGAAATACAAGAAAACTGCTATAGTTAATTGATAAATTTTAAACCTAAAAATAGAGCCGTGATAGTTCCTGTTACCGAAATTTCACCTTGAGTAACTTTATCTAATACTGACTCTACAGGAATTAAGACAACTTCAATCTCTTCTGTAATATCTAAATTTTGCTCTCCAGACTTGGTAATATTTTCTGCTAAAAATAAATGTATTTTGTTAGTGTCTTTGACAGTATTATCGTATAAAGTAGCCAATTTAGTAACTTTTTGGGCAATATAACCCGTCTCTTCTTGCAATTCTCTTACTGCTGCGATCGCCGCATCTTCTTTAGTAGCATCGAAACCTCCCGCTGGCAGTTCTAATAAAACTTCACCAACGCCATGTCTATATTGACGTACAAAAACAATTTCTTGCTGATCAGTGATTGGTAAAACTATGGCGATTTCTGGTCTAACAATTACAAAAAAGTCATCTATAATTTGACCATTTGGTAATTCTATTTCATCTTGTCTGACCTGACACCAGCGGTGATCTAATACCATTTTTGATTGTAATGTTTTCCATTTTTTTAAATTGTTCATAGATAAATTAGTAAATAAAATTATGGTAAGAAAATATCACAAATCCCTCAGATCATCTAGAATTTTAACTTACACTGTTTTTGCTCTAGCCAAAGATTGACCAGATTTATGCAAGTTGAAGTAAAGCTATTTACAGTTAATAAACGATTCCCTTTGACCATTAGTCGGGGTACAACGGCACAGACAACGAATGTATGGGTGAGAATTTTGCAGGATGGTCTCGAAGGCTGGGGTGAAGCGTCGCCATTTGGGGTTGGTAATCATTCGCAATCAACTGATACAATCAAAAATTGCTTAGAGCAACTCGCGCCAGTCTTGCAAGCATTCAGTCCGTTGCAACGCCAGCAAGTTGAGCAAGTGTTAATAAAACAGCAGGTTCCTTCTTCTGTGAGAGCAGCATTGGATGTTGCAATGCATGACTGGCTAGGCAAACGTGTAGGCTTACCTTTGTGGCAAATTTGGGGACTTGATCGCCATGTCATAGTACCAACTTCTGTAACAATTGGGATTAATTCACCAGCAGGAGCCAGGGCAAGGGCGCAGGACTGGTTGCAATTTACCGATGTTCGTTTATTTAAGGTCAAATTAGGCAGTCCAGAGGGCATAGATGCCGATCGCAAAATGCTATTAGCAGTGCAAGAAGAAGCAAAAGATCAAGAATTTTTCGTGGATGCAAACGGGGGTTGGAGTTTGGCAGATGCGATTGAGATGTGTAATTGGCTGGCTGATTTAGGGATCAAATATGTAGAACAACCGTTGCCAAGGGGACAAGAAGAGGGTTTAGCAAAACTTAAGCAGGAATCTCCCCTACCAATATTTGTCGATGAAAGTTGCTTTACTAGCGCTGATATTCCCCATCTGGCAAACTATGTAGATGGCATTAATATTAAACTGATGAAATCAGGAGGACTAACCGAGGCCATGCGGATGGTACACACAGCAAGAGCCTACGGTTTACAAATCATGTTCGGCTGTTATTCTGACAGCACTTTAGCGAATACAGCAGCGGCACAATTAGCGCCACTAGCTGATTATTTAGATTTAGATAGTCACCTCAACTTAATCGATGATCCTTTTACAGGTGCATTGATTCAAGAAGGAAAAGTTTTGCCAAACGATTTACCAGGCTTGGGGGTACAACATAGTGCGTTTGCCGCTTAATCAACGAATAGCAATTTTGCTGCATGAAGGAGTTATTGGGTCTTATGGTAAAACGGGACTCTCACTTTTACGTTATAGTGAAGCCCCGATTGTTGCCGTAATTGATCGCGAGTCTGCGGGCAAATCTTTATTAGAATTAACAGGTATCAAGCGTGATGTCCCAATTGTGGCATCAGTAGCGGCGACTTTAGAGTACAAGCCAGAAGTCTTAGTAATTGGCATTGCCCCAAGTGGTGGTGCTGTCCCTGATGAGTACTGGCAGGAAATCAAAAACGCTCTAGAAGCTGGTATGTCTTTGGTAAACGGTTTGCATACATTAATGGCAAACATACCAGAGTTAAATGCACTATTAAAACCTGGGCAATTAATTTGGGATGTACGCAAAGAACCTTCTAACATAAATGTTGCCAGTGGCATCGCCCGTACCTTGCCTTGTCGGCGGGTATTGACTGTGGGAACCGACATGGCCATTGGTAAAATGTCAACTAGTTTAGAGTTGCATTGGGCTGCAAAATTGCGGGGCTGGCGTTCTAAATTCTTGGCGACAGGTCAGACTGGCGTGATGTTAGAAGGTGATGGTGTGGCATTGGATGCCGTGCGCGTTGACTTTGCCGCTGGTGCTGTAGAACAAATAGTAATGCGCTATGGCAAAAACTATGACATCTTGCACATTGAAGGACAAGGTTCACTATTACATCCGGGTTCCACAGCAACTTTACCCCTCATCCGTGGTTCCCAACCAACCCAACTAGTATTAGCACATCGGGCAGGACAAACTCACAATCGCAATCATCCCCATGTACCAATTCCACCTTTACCAAAGGTAATTCAGCTTTACGAGACTGTTGCTAGTGCTGGTGGAGCCTTTGGAAACGTGCCTGTAGCGGGTATAGCTTTGAATACTGCTCATTTAGATGAGTCTACAGCTCAAGAGGCGATCGCTCAAACAACAGCAGAAACTGGATTACCCTGTACTGATCCGGTACGTTTTAATGCTGGTGTGCTGTTAGATGCGGTGATGAAGAATTAGGTTTGACTCTCCCCCTGCTATTATCTGCCACTACCGCGATCATAGTGTTTAACTTTCCCAAAGGTTTCTGACCTTACTTGATTAAAACAGTATTTCGACATGCGATCGCTTGGGGTTGAAATAGCTATATTTCTGTATAAATAAAAAACTTGGTTATTCATTACTAAGTTTAAAAGTCTTAAATTTTAGGTTTACTAGCTGAAATAGTAAAGTCGGAAATCGAACTTACCAAAGCCAGATGTTCTTTAGAACTAAGATAGTGATTTTCGTATGATTCATCTAAAAACTGCATCAGCGACAAACTTGTAGATTCCAGTTGCGCTCTTGTTCTGGCTGCTCGGATAGCGTCACCTATTTGAGGATAAACATGGTAATTACTGATGCCTATTTGCTCATCTGGCATCCAACACTTAAATACGTAACCCTGAGGCAAGGGTATTAATTCAATCAGCCAACCATGATATAAATATTTCCATTTCATCCACAATTACCCTCTTGGTTCATTGATTTAAATATTTGCCTTTCCTCACCACATCTGACCAAGAGGATATAACCTACACATGCAATCGCTGTGCAGAATTTGTGTAGAAATTGTGCAGATACAACAACTTGAATAAATTTCTGTATCATAAACAGCAGACTATTTGAGGCGATAACCCAGTCCATGAACTGTTTCAATAAAATTTTCCGGCGCATCTAAAGCCCTCAGCTTTTGCCGAAGACATCTAATGTGAGACCTCACAGTTTCTTCTACTGGAGAATCGTCTACTGACCAAACTTGCTCAATAATACTAGAACGGCTCAATACCCTTCTGCCGTTGGCAATCAGCAGTTCTAAAATGGCATATTCTTTTGGAGTTAATGACAGAGGAGAATCGTTGTAAGTAGCTTCATAAGTACTAGGATTTAAGTGTAACTTCCCCCAACATAAACTCACTGTAGTTGCAGAACTACCACGCCTGAGTAAAGCACGTATCCGAGCCATTAACTCTTCTAGGTCAAATGGCTTTGACACATAATCATCTGCTCCTGCATCCAACCCAGAAATCTTATCAGCTACAGTATCACGAGCTGTTAACATTAGCACTGGTGCGCCAGAGTTGCGATGTGCTGGATTACTAGCTCCAGTAGTACGTAGGCGTTGACAAAACCTGATACCATCTAGTTTTGGCAATGTCACATCTAGCACCACCAAATCATATTTCATTGACTCTGCTGAGTTCCAGGCTGCTTCTCCATCCTTAGCAACATCTACTACATACTGGCGTCTGCTTAAAGCTTCTGTTAATACCTCCGCCAGTTGAATATCATCTTCAACTACCAAAATTCGCATAATTTATCCATTTTTCAGTAGGAAATAAGTACGGAGGCATGACCTTAACTTTACCATGTCAACCTTTCTATTATCCTGCCTACTCCTTTACTTTTTTATAGAATAAGCAAACATAAAATAAATTATTTTCCCACCAAATTTATGATTCGGCAATTTATAAAATGGTCTTTCCCTAGAAAATGGATTGTAGTAGGGTTTAGTTTAACTCTATTACTTATGGGATTAGTCACCTTTGCTTCATTTAAAAATACAAGTGAAATTCAAAAAAGTGCTAATCAAGTCCAGTACACTTATCAAACCCTCAATACTTTGACAAATTTCTATGCGGCAATGACAGTTGCAGAATCAGCGCGACGAGGGTATATCTTTTTAGGAAGTAAACAAGATTTAAAGCGTTATCAAAATGAAATAATCAATATGCAGTCTGAATTAAAGCTGTTAAAGAAGCAGATACATCCTAGCTTGACTCAGCAACAGCGATTCACACAATTGAACTCATTAGTCAATCAGAGATTAGCTCTTTTGGAACAATCAATACAAATTTATCAAAAAGATCAAGCACAATTACAATTGCAAAACAATATCACAGAACGTAGTGTTAAACTTCGGGAAAAGATTTTGCCTTTGATGGCAGAGATTAAAGCCGAAGAACAACGTTATTTACAAACTTCTTTACAGCAATCTAAGTATAGTATTCACTTAAGAATATTAATAGAAATACTAGGGACAGTTTTAAGTTTTTTAGTGATTTCTGGTTTATGTGTCATACTTGAGCGTCAGTGGGTACAACGGGAGAAAATTGAAGTTTTAGAGTTTTCTTTAGCTCAAGAAAAAGAATTAGGTGAACTGAAACTTCGTTTGTTCTCTATGATTTCTCATGAATTTCGTACACCTTTAAGTGTGATTTTACTTTCATCACAATTGTTACGAGAGATTCTGCAAGAATTAGTAGATGAAACTCAACTAAAAAATCTTTCTCGGATTCAATCTTCAGCTAAGTTAATGAATCATCTATTAACAGATATATTAACTTTAACTAGAGCAGAAGCAGGTCAGTTAGATTATAAACCCCAAACTATAAATGTAGAAAATTTTTGTTTAAACTTGATAGAAGAAGTGCAATTATTTGGCACAAGTCAAGATTTAATCAAATTTATGAATGATGGACAATATTTTCGTGCCAGTTTAGACGATAAGCTTTTATATTGCATACTTAGTAACTTGCTATTAAATGCTATTAAATACTCATTTGATGGAGGTAAAATCTACTTAATTTTAAGCTTTGAACCAAAAGCTATAGTTTTCCAGGTAATAGATGAAGGAATAGGTATTCCACTAGAAGAACAAGAAAAAATTTATGAGCCTTTTTATCGGGGTCAAAATGTTGAAAATATTGTTGGTACTGGACTGGGATTGACAGTCGTCAAGAAATGTGTAGAACGTCATCAAGGAGAAATTGCTGTGAATAGTGAAGTAGGAGTTGGAACAACATTTAATGTCAAAATTCCTCAAAAAATATAGCGATTGTTTAAAGTTTGCTGTCTACCCTTTAAGTTTCGTAAGAAGTTTATCAAACTACTCTAGGCGGATGGAGGCGATCGCTTCTACATTTAAGAAAAGAGCCTTTTGTATTATATATATCTCAGCATGAAACGAACCGGGAAGTCTCTGCTGCTAGCCTTGAACTGGTTATTGCTTTTTGTTGGTACAACGATTTTAATTATCTTGACACAACCGATCGCACCTGTTCCAGCACAAGAACCTGCTTCTAGCACTATTGAAACTCCAAGCACACTTAATCTGGAAACCCCAGAACAAAAGTTACAAGATGCGCTGCAACGTTCATCTACTCCAGAAGCAACGCCAAAAGCCACACCAAATTCAAGCCAGCCTACATCTACCCCAGAAGCCACCGATTCCGAAAAACCAGATTCGACCCCAGAATCAACACTTACTCCTGAAGAAATCACCCGTCAGCTAAAACTGATAGAAGCAGATAAGCTTTATTTAGCAGGACAAATTCCAGAAGCAGAAAAACTGTATCGAGAAGCCAAAAGACCCTTTACAAAAATAATTGTGCCTCAAGCGCGCAAAGCAGCAATACTTGATCCAGCACAACTATCCCCAGCAGGTAAAGTCTATTGGCGGGAAGCAGAAGCGGGAATTGCGACTAAACTGCAAACTCGAACTTTAGTACCATTACAATTATTGGTTGAGCAATATCCAGAATTTATTCCTGGTAATATTCGCTATGCAGAAGTACTCAAACAATACGATCGCCCCAAGGAAGCATTAGAAGTATTAGAACGGGCAACTTCTCTGTATCCTAATCAGCCAGAATTGATTAAAGCTAGAGTCACAGCTTTAGCTGAAGCCAAAAAATGGATGGAAGCTTCTTTAGCGGCGCGTCAGTTTGCTATTCTCAACCCTAAAGATCCACAAGCACCTGAATTTACAAATTTAGCCCAAACAAATCTCAAAAGCTACAAATCTCATATCCGAGAAGAAATTAGAGGCAATGCCCTCGCCAACATTATCACAGGCGCATTAGGTTATGCCGTGACTGGCAGCCTTTTGGGGCCGTTTTCTGCCCTTGACTCTACTATTTTGCTGCTACAAGGTGAAGAGTCTGTAGGTGAGTCGGTAGCAAAACAGGCAAAAAAACAGTTGGAGGTGATCATAGATGACCAAATTGTCGGATATGTCAATGAAATCGGGCAAAAACTGGCGAAGGTAGCAGGACGCGATGAATTTAAATACGAATTTTTCGTGATTCCAGAAGAAGACCTTAACGCATTTGCCCTGCCTGGAGGTAAAGTCTTTATTAATGCAGGTGCGATCGCTAAAGCTAATTCAGAAGCAGAATTAGCTGGGTTAATTGGTCATGAATTATCTCATGTAGTTCTATCCCACGGTTTTCAATTAGTTACTCAAGGGAACCTCATCTCTAACGTCACCCAGTATCTTCCTTTAGGTGGTACTGTTGGTCAACTTTTCGGATTAAGTTACAGCCGCGATATGGAACGTCAAGCAGATACCCTCGGTACTCGCTTAATTGTTGCTAGTGGCTATGCAGCTGATGGCTTGCGTAACTTAATGGTGACACTAGAAAAACAAAAAAAATATTCTCCTCCTACTTGGTTGTCTTCTCACCCAGGCGGTAATGAACGAGTTAGTTATTTAGAAGACCTGATTACTCGTGGTGGCTACAACCGCTACGCTTATGAAGGAGTAGCCCATCACGCAGAGATTAAAGCTAGAGTAAAACAAATACTCAAAGAAAAGAAAGAACGAGAAAAAAAAGAACGAGAGGAAAAAAAGCAGGATTCTTAATGAATCAAAACCTAAAATAATTCGTCAATAAAAGTATCAATTCCCTACCGCATTTTTGCTGGAGAAAATTTATGTCATCACAACTGCTGAAGTTTGTGTCTTTAAGCTGTCTTGGTTTATCCCTATCTTTGGGCAACTCTGTAGCTTTTGCTCAATATGACTCTAGTAGCGACGGTGTTGTAGTACCAACTGTACCATCAGGTTCATCAACATCAACAGGCACATCAATACCCATAGATACCTCCACAAACACATCCACTTCACCCAACGTTAGCAACGGCACTCGGTTTTTTTGCCAGTTTTACAATGGTCAATATACCGTTATGTATCAGCCCCAAAGCCAACCAGGACAATACTTTCCTTGGGCGACTCCCGCGGCTTTGGGTGGTGGCTGGGACCCACTAAAACGCTGTCAAACAATTGCTAGTCGCTTAGAATCATATCGCCCAGATGGCTTGCAAGAACTTCAGACAGGCACATTAAATAATGAAAACATTGTCTGCGTGACAACTGAGGCTAATCCTTCTTGTCGGCTTGTCTTGACAGTACCCCGCGGTAAGGACGCTTATGTTGTACGTAATAGCGTTTTCCAAAACTTAGTTTCTGCTGATAACGGACAACAGACCATAGCCGTTAACACCTATAGAAATAATGGTAAGGGAGAAGTAGACGAATTATATAACTTAGGTCGCACACTTTTAGGTAGTGGCAATAATCGAGCTAGATCATCTAGAAGTGGGATTAATCTCAAACCTTACCTCGATCCTCAAGATGGTGGTAGCTTACGCAATAAAGTTCCTAATCGAGTTCCCACCCGCCTTAATCCTGGCAACTTCCGCTAAATTCTCAGTTATTTCCACAGATGTAAGCGATTTCGCCAAATTTAGCAGATATAACTCTTTTAAATACAAATTTACTTTAGGGTGGGCAAATGTCCCACCCTATTTAATTGGACGAACTCTATTTACAGAAAGCGTAGACGCGTAGCGGCTTGTCGTTAGACATCGCCTATTGTAGGGTTGAGTGCGATCGCCTCTCATATTTGCTATGGGTTTACAATGTGAACAATCGCAGTTACTCATAAATACTCTATTGCCAACCCTGAATAAAATTAGGATAAACTCAATATTAATAAAGTTTTTCAGTAAGCTTAGGGCTTTCGTGGCTGCCATTGCTAGATAACGCTTTTTTTAAGAACTGTTACTACTTACTTTGTCAGGTTAATTGCGACCTTGACTAATTGATAAGGTTAAGAGAGACTAACTAATGACAGACGTGAGTACTTATAAAAATAATAAGTTTTGTAAACTTTCTGAGATATATATTTCGAGAGATGGAACATTAGTTAACAAATGCCAAGTTAACATCTAAGTAAAAATGTTCCGAAGGCTATATTTTTAGCTTGCTGCTAAGGCAGTACAATTCAAACGTACTATCGTGGTTGGCCAACAAAATGGAGACATTAGAGTTCATAATTTATCCAGACGGTCGGGTACAAGAGAAAGTCACCGGTATTATAGGTGCTTCTTGCGCTGAGGTTACAGCAGCAATAGAAGCACAGCTAGGGCAAGTACTCACTCATGAGCCAACCTCAGAATTTTTTACCGTTCAGGTGCAGCAATCGAGTGTGGCAAATACACAAGCCACTTACAGCGATTGGTAAGTTTT
>JBBSOP010000014.1:0-22879 GCA_038259655.1 Chroococcales cyanobacterium | reverse complement strand
TGATTTAGGAGCATTTTGGAGAACAAACCACACTTGAAATAGCGGTGAATGATTCAAGGTTCGCTCTGGTTGAAGTTCTGCTACTAGCTTCTCAAAAGGTAAGTCTTGGTGGGCATAAGCTCCCAAAGCTGTTTCTCGCGCCTGTTGTAATAGTTCTTGAAAACTAAGGTTATGAGTAAGATTAGTTCGCAATACTAAAGTGTTGACAAAAAAGCCAATTAATCCTTCTAATTCACTGCGGTTACGGTTAGCAATTGGAGAACCTATAAGGATATCTTCTTGTTTTGTGTAGTAGTAGAGTAACACATTAAAAGCTCCCAACAGAGTCATAAATAAAGTGACTCCTTCTTGCTGGCTAAGAGTTTTTAGCTTGTCAGATAGTGTTAAGGATAGGGTAAACGAGTGTTTTTGACCTAAAGAAATTTGTAATTTATTACGTGGTTTATCTGTTGGTAGTTCTAGAGTTATTTTGGCATTTTTTAATTGTTGTTTCCAGTAAGTTAATTGACTATCAAAATTTTTACTTTGTAACCATTGCTGTTGCCAAACTGCATAATCGGCATATTGAATTGGTAACTTTGGTAGCAAAGAAGGTTTACCAGTTGTAAAGGCTTGATAAAGTATTGACACCTCTCTAATTAATACTGCTGCTGACCACGCATCAGAGATAATGTGATGCGTTGTCACCAGCAAAATGTGTTCTTCTTGAGTGAGACGTAACAGCACAAACCGTAATAACGGTGCTTGTGTCAAGTCAAATAGCCTCTTGGCATTTTCTGCCTCTAGCTTTTGCACTTCTTGTTGCTGTTCAAATACTGGTAAATGTTGTAAATCTATGATGTTTAGAGGTATTCTCAATTCAGGAATAATCTTCTGAATTTGTCGCCCTTCGACAACTACAAAATACGTCCGCAAAATTTCATGCCGCTGCACAATTTTATTAATGCTTTGTTCTAGTGCAGCTATATTTAACAACCCTTGCACTCGCACTAAATCAGAGCCATTATAGGCTATTGATTCAGGATCTAGTTGATGCATAAACCACAATCTTTGCTGTCCAAAAGACAGAGGTAATTCTTGATTTCGACTCACAGATTTTAGAGAAGGTACTGAATTTAACTCAGGTTTATCCTCCACTACCATATCTATATGTTTGGCTAGTTCAAATACTGTTGGTGATGCAAATAAATAACGTAGCGGTATTTCTAACCCCAACACTTTTCGCACTTGGGAAATTACCTGTGTAGCTAGTAAAGAATGTCCACCTAAATCAAAGAAGTTGTCGTGAATGCCTACTTGCTTTATTCCTAAGATTTGTACCCAAATTCCTGCTAGCGTTTCTTCCACAAGTGTACGAGGATGAACAAAATTTTCCTCAAGTTCAGGGCGGGTTTGCTCTGGTGCTGGTAATGCTTGATAATCTATTTTGCCGTTGTTCGTTAATGGCAAATTATTCATCAGCACAAAAGCTGAAGGAACCATGTATTCTGGCAAGTGCTGTTTAACAAAGTGCCGTAGTTCAGTTTGAGTAATATTTACATCTAATTTCGTAACGATGTAAGCGACCAAACGCTTATTACCGGGTACATCTTCTCTTACCATTACTACTGCTTCCCCCACCGGAGGATATTGACTCAGTATTGCCTCAATTTCTCCTAATTCAATGCGGAAACCGCGAATCTTCACTTGGTTATCAATCCGACCCAGATATTCTAATTCACCATTAGGTAAATATCTTGCCAAATCTCCGGTTCGATAAAGGCGCGTTCCTTCTACAAATGGGTGAGAAATAAATCGCTGCTGTGTCAGTTCTTCCCGATTCAGATAACCCCGCGCTAAACCCGCACCAGCAATGTACATTTCACCTGGAACTCCTATTGGTACAAGTTGCTGATGTCGGTCAAGGAGATAAACTTGTAAGTCAGGAATGGGAATACCAATCACACTTCCTTGCGCCTGAGTGACATCTGCACAAGTTAATGGGCGGTAAGTAACGTGTACGGTTGTTTCTGTAATGCCGTACATATTGACTAACTGTGGTGATTTGTCTCCATATCGTTCAAACCAAGGCTGCAAACTTTGCAGTTCTAAAGCCTCGCCACCAAAAATTACATATCTTAGATGTTTTAATTTTTCAGCAGTCGCCACAGATTCATCAATCTGTATTAATTGTCTAAAAGCTGAGGGAGTTTGGTTAAGAACTGTTACCTGTTGTTGAGACAATAACTGATAGAAAGCTTGGGGTGAGCGGCTAACTTCATAGGGAACTACAACTAAACGTCCACCGTGCAGTAAAGCACCCCAAATTTCCCAAACTGAGAAGTCGAAGGCTATAGAGTGGAACAATGTCCATACATCCTGCCTTTTAAACTTAAACCAAGCATCAGTCGCCGCAAACAAACGCCCAACGTTGGCGTGATTGACTAAAACGCCTTTGGGTTTACCTGTAGAACCGGAGGTGTAAATAATATAAGCTAAGGATGCAGGTATAGCTTGATTATGGGGATTATTTGTACTTTGTTGAGTGATGATTTCCCAGTCGGTGTCTAGGCAGATTAATTGTGTTATGTCTGTGATTAATTTGGGGCTGTGTAGTGGTTGAGTGAGGATGAATTTCAATTGAGTATCTTTTAGTATGAAACTCAGACGCTCTGCTGGGTAGCTAGAATCTAATGGTACATAAGCTGCACCAGCTTTTAAGGTTCCCAAAATCCCAACTACCATTTCGATAGAGCGTTCTATGCAGATACCAACCAAGGTATCTGGTTTCACGCCTAAATTTTGTAGGTGGTGAGCTAGTTGATTGGCTTTATTATTTAACTCACGATAGGTAAGTTGTTGGTTCTCAAATACTACTGCTACAGCATCTGGTGTTTTGTTTACCTGCTGCTCAAACAATTGATGCAAACATAGTTCTGCTGGGTAGTCTGCATTAGTCGAGTGTGAATTTGTCAATAGTTGGGTTTGCTCGTGCAAAGTTAGTAAGGGCAACTTGGCTATCGAGCGATCGCTATCTGCAACTATACTTTCTAATAAAGTCGAGAAATGTCCCACCATCCGGTTAACGGTGTCAGCATGAAACAAATCACTGTTGTATTCCCAAAACCCGATTAACTCTTGCTTTGTATCTTCTACATACAAAGTCAAATCAAACTTAGCAGTCCCGTTATCTATCATTAAAGGAGCCAAGGTTAAATTCGGCAGTTGTAGAGCTAACATTGGCGCATCTTGGAATACGAACATTACCTGAAATAGCGGAGTATGGCTTAACGTTCGTTTTGGTTGTAATTCTTTAACTAACTGTTCAAAAGGAAATTCTTGATGAGTATAAGCAGCTAATGCTGTCTCGCGTACTCGTTTCACCAAATCTCTAAAACTCGGTTCTCCAGCTACATCAGTTCTGAGAACTAAAGTGTTAACAAAACATCCTAATAAATTCTCAATTTCGCTGTGAGTACGATTTGCAACAGGAGTACCAACTAATAAATCTGTCTGTCTTGTGTAACGGTAAAGCAAGGTTTTAAATGCTGCAAGCAATACCATAAACAGGGTAACACCTTCCTGTTGACTAAAAGATTTGAGTGCATCTGTGAGTATTTGCTCAATTACAATAGTTGCACGCGCACCCCGGAAGCTTTGCTGTGCCGGACGGGGGTAATCTATTGGTAAGTTGAGAATTGGCGACGCATCTTTTAGTTGCTGTTTCCAGTAATTCAACTGGTGGGATTTATCATTCAAACATTGCCTTTGCCACAATGCAAAATCTGAATATTGTATTGGTAAATTTAGTAATTTTGCCGGAATATCCTGAATAAAGGCTTGGTATAGTGTTGCTAATTCACGATAAAAGATTTGCCATGACCAACCATCAGAAATAATGTGATGTTTGGTAAGTAACAGAATATGTTCTTGCTGACTTAAATCAATTAGCGTACCCCGAAGCAGAGGTACTTTACTCAGGTCAAATGGTTGGCGTGAATGGTCTGTAACAATCTGTTTTACTTTCGCTTTTGGGTAGTTTTCTAAGTTGATAGTTGTTAATCTAAATGTGAGACTAGGGGCAATAACTTGTAAAATTTGCTCATCGATAATCTGAAAACTAGTGCGAATAATTTCATGCCTTTTAATAATGGCATTAATACTTTGTTCTAAAGCTAGAGTGTTGAGAACACCTGTGAGCCGTAACAGGGTAGATTCATTATATAAAGGTATCTCTGGTTGTAGCTGATGAAGTAGCCATAACCGCTCTTGACTTAATGATAAAGATAAAATATCCGATGCTGTTCTTTGAGGAATTGATGTAGATTTTTTAATCTGTAAGTTTTTTTCTTTTAACCGCAGTTCCAGCAATGCTCGTTGTTCGGGAGATAAGGCGGCAATTCTTTCGTCTATATCTTTCATAATTAATCACCCAAATAAGCTTAAATTGGAATATTTAGTTATATTTTTTCTGGCTTGATACTCTTGCTGGAAATTTGTTAATTTATTCAAGCTTGTCATGACTGTATCGAAATCCAACCCAAAATCAACTAGACAAGCTATTTCGTCTACGCCAATTTCTTTTAAGCGAGCAATTGTTTGACGGCAATTTTCTGGCGTACCAATTAACACTCTACCTTGTTGGAAATATCGCTCAAAGGCAAACTCTAAAAGCTGTTGTCTGTCTTCTGCTGTAAAACTTTCGTGATTGAATTGAAAATTGAAGCGTTTAGCTAAGTTTTCAACTAAGCCAAAATGAGTTTTCAGATAATTGCAAAAAGGCTGCTTGACTTGTTGTTTAACTACTTGTTCACTATCTCCTATATAAGTGTGCATCATGAGAGAAATTTTACAAGTTTTTGGATCATATCCGTGTTGTGCCAAAGTTCGACGATAAAGGGATATTTGCTGCGCTAAATCATCAATGGTGGCATACAGCAGAGAAGTTAAAACATTAGCACCTATCTTTGCTGCGCCAATAAATGTATTGTCAGCTTGGCAAGTAATCCAAATTGGTACTTGAGATTGTATAGGGCGGGGAAATGTTTTTACCTTAATTTTATTGCTTGAGCCATTAACAAATTCTATTTCTTCACCGTGCCAGAGTTTTTGTAAAATATCGATGTCACGCCACATAATTTCTTTGCGTTCCGCGTAATTTTCTGGACGTAACAAAAAATCATCGGCGTGCCAACCCGGTGCAAAAGAAAGTCCAACTCTACCACCCGATAAATTATCAACTACAGCCCATTCTTCAGCGACTCTGACAGGATGCTGTAATGGCATCACAACACTACCAGACCGCAGTTGAATTTTCTCAGTTATCATTGCTAAAGCTGCACTAATCACTGAGGGATTTGGATACAAACCTCCAAAAAGATGAAAATGGCGTTCGGGAGTCCATACTGCTGCAAATCCATTTTTATCAGCTAATTTAGCTGTTTCTAGTAAAAGTTTATATTTATCTGATTCAATTGTTGAGCCGTCGCCAGAAAAGTATAAGATACTAAATTCCATATTTTTAGGAAAGTTTTACACACAGATGCAAACAGAGAAAGTAAAGACATTTAACTAACTGTTGTTTCTTGAGCTAGTTGTTTTTGTATTTCTTCTAGGGAGAGATTTTCTATTTCTGCTAACAGATAGGCAATTTCGTCATTTTGCTGTATTATTGGTTGTTTTTCGGCAATAATATGAGCGAGTTCACTAACTGTAGGAGCATCAAACAGAAGGGTACGCAGTGGTAATTCGACTTGAAAAGCTTCTCGAAGACGAGAAATAGTTTGCACAGCCAGTAAAGAATGTCCGCCTAATTCAAAGAAGTTATCATGAATCCCTACTTTTTCAATCCCAATAAGTTCTTCCCAGATATTGGCAATAGTTTGTTCAATTTCATTGCTAGGAGCTACATAAGTATTTTCTCGCAGTGTACGTGAATGTCTGCTAGCAGATGCTTGATAATAATTCGCTGGTTTGGATAAGGATAAAACTAATTGGTTAAGTTGTTCAATTCCTGTTTGTAAGTCTTTTGTGGAAACTATAACTTGTGATAAGGAGTTGGCTAAAATACGGCTAAAGACATCAATTCCTTCTGCTGGGAGAATACCATCTTTTAAACTTGCTTCGCGCCAGTTTTTGAGTTCGTCTGGTATATTGGTATTGGTATTAACTGCCATACCAACTTCTTGCCAAGTGTCCCAATTAATAGCAACTGTAAATTGATTATTTTTGGCTGTATGCCAATGAGCAAAGGCATCTAAAAAGGTATTTGCAGCACAATAATCTACTTGTCCACATCCTCCTTGAATTGAACTTAAGGATGAACAAAGAACCAAAAAATCTAAATCCTGATCTTTGAGGACGTTACTTAAAACTATTGTTCCTTGAACTTTAGGCGCAAAAACACTTTCGGCAATTTCTGGGGTTTTCAGTTGAATTATTCCTGCACCAGCAACCCCAGCAGCATGAATAACACCGTGAATTATACCAAAATGTTCTAAAGATTGAGCGATCGCACTCTGCATCTGTTCATAATTAGTTACATCGGCCGCTAGTACTAATACCTTCGCACCTAATGACTCTAATTCTTTAATTTTGTGGTCTTCGGTTGTTGCAGAACGTCCCAATAAAATGAGTTTGGCTTGTACAGTTTTAGCCAGATATTTTGCTAAAGCTAAACCCATACCTCCCATACCACCTGTAATTAGATATACTCCCTTTTGCCGCAACTTAATTTTATCTGGGGTAGATGTTTCTAAAGCAACAGACTCAAAAGTTTGTACCCAACGGTAATTATTCCGGTAAGCAAGGATTGAATCTTCTGATTCTGCGGTTAATTCTGCAAGTAACTGCTCTATCAAATCTTCCCTTACTGACGTTTTTAGTACAATATCAACAAGACGACAACTTATATGCTGATATTCTTGAGGAATGACTTTACAAGCACCTAAGATAGTTGTTTTCTCAGGATATAACTCTTCTTTTCCTGTTATATCATACAGATGATTAGTAACAACTAAAATTTTAATCTTATCACTTATCTGTTGCTGTCCGATAGCTTGCGCCAGGTAAATAAGACTATAAAAAGCTAAATTTTGATTCGTTTTCCAAGATAAAACTTGTGATTGGCTAAGACTCCACAAATGGGTAATTGTATGAGGTATTTTACCTTCTTCTCGTAACTGTCCCAGCAATTTATGATAATCATCTGCTTGTTTTGGGTTGATAGTGTAGGTATTGCTATCTAGTCGATTAAACTTCTCTCCTACTTTGATAGTGATTACATCTTGTCCTAGTTGTTTTAATCCTTGCCCAATTTCTAAACCTATACCAAATTCATCTACAAAAATTATCGCCCAACCAGAGGAAATTACTTTTGTTTGGAGAAGAGGCAGTCGTTTCCAAGAAGGAATATAAAACCACTCTGTAATCTGAGGATTTTTACCTAACTTGTTGTCATCTTTATTAGGTAATTTAGTTTCTTTTTCCTGTTCAATCCAGTAACGTTGACGTTCAAAGGGATAAGTTGGTAAAGGTACACGATAACGCTGTTCATGGTTATAAAAACCAGACCAATTTATCTCAACTCCTGCTAACCACAACCTCCCTAAAATGTTAAGCAAGAAGTTAACATCTGATTTTTTTTCCTGCGGATGACGCAAAGAAGGTAAAACTACCTGTCCGGCTGCTTCTTGGGCGTGTTGTCTGACGAGCGTACATAGAGTTCGTCCAGGGCCAACTTCTAATAAAATGCGTTCAGTTTCCTGTAATAAAACTGATAAACCAGATGAGAATTGTACTGTTTGTCGTAAATGTTGCATCCAATAATCTGGAGATGTTGCTTGTTCTGCCGAAATCCAAGTACCGGTTAAATTAGAAATAAAGCGAATTTGGGGAGGACTAAGTTTAACTTTTTTCACTTTTGCAATCAATGGTTCTAACATTGGTTCCATCATCTGGGAGTGAAAAGCATGGGAGGTATGTAAACGGCGATATTCTATCCCTAATGCCGTTAATTTTTGTTGAAATACTTCTATGGCTTCATAACTTCCTGAAACCACACACAAACAGGGTGCATTGCTAGCAGCTAAAGCTAAATTTTCATCCAGCAAATTTTTAATTTTGACCGCTGATGCAGAAACAGAAAGCATTGCACCTGCGGGCATTTGCTGCATCAATTTTCCCCGCGCAGCCACCAAAGCTAAGGCATCTTCTAAAGACATGACACCAGCTAAACAAGCTGCTACATATTCTCCAAGACTATGACCAATCATTGCTTGCGGATAAATTCCCCAAGATATCCACAATTGAGCCAAAGCATACTCAATGACAAACAATGCTGGTTGTGCGAAGGATGTCTGTTTTAGTTGTTCTATTCCAACTTCTTTTTCAGACTCTTGAGGGTAAATAACTTTCCGTAAATCTAAACCTAAATAGGGTTGAAGTAGCAGACAACAATTATCTATCTGTTCTTGAAAAGTAGACTCAGTTTGATAAAGTTCCTTACCCATATCTACATACTGCGCGCCCTGTCCGGGGAACATGAAGGTAATAGAGCGTTGAGTAGGTTCCTCAAAATGAGTTAATACTTGTTGATAATCTGGATTTTCTAGAGCGTTTGTTGCTTCTTGAATGTTTTGAGAAACTACAACACGACGATGATTAAATACGGCACGCCCTACTTGTAGTGTGTAAGCTACATCTGCCAAATTCAATTCAGTGTTTTGCTTGAGATGTTGAATTAAATTTTGAGTAGTTGTTTCTAAAGCCGAATCAGTTTTAGCTGATAAACACAAAAGTTGATATGTACTTTTGAATTTTGAATTTTGAATTTTGAACTGTTCTGGTGCTTCTTCCACAACTACATGAGCATTAGTCCCACCAATACCTAAAGAACTAACTCCAGCACGACGGGGGGTAGAAGTTGCATTCCATTTTGTTAATTTAGTGTTGACATAAAAAGGACTATTATCAAAGTCAATTTCTGGGTTGGGTTGTTCAAAATTTAAGCTAGGAGGAATTAACTTATGTTGCAAAGCCAAAGCAGTTTTGATTAAACCTGTTACCCCGGCGGCTGCGTCTAAATGGCCAATATTGGTTTTGACTGAACCAATAGCACAAAATCCTTTCTTCTGTGTCTTGGCACGAAAAACGTTTGTCAACGCAGAGATTTCAATCGGATCGCCTAAGGCGGTTCCTGTACCGTGAGTTTCAATATAGGTAATAGTTTCAGGCTCAACATCAGCCAGAGCTATTGCTTCAGCGATCGCTTCTGCTTGTCCGTTAACACTAGGCGCAGTATAACCGACTTTAAGCGAACCATCGTTATTGATCGCGCTAGCTTTAATTACAGCATAAATATGATCCCTGTCGGCGATCGCATCCGATAACCGTTTTAACAGCACCACCCCCACACCATTACCAATAATTGTCCCTTTGGCTTTAGCATCAAAGGCGCGACAATGACCGTCAGGTGATAAGATGCCCCCTTCTTGATGTAAATAGCCCGTTTTTTGGGGTATACGAATTGAAGCACCACCAGCCAAAACCATATCACATTGGTAATTAAGCAAACTTTGACAAGCTAAAGCAGTTGCAACTAAAGAAGTAGAACAAGCGGTTTGTACTGTGAGACTTGGGCCTGTCAGATTTAATTTGTAAGAGACGCGAGTAGATAGAAAGTCTTTATCAATGCCAATTAATTTTTGGAAGCTATTAGCTGAACCAATCTGGTCACAATTGCGGTTAAAAGATAAATAATTATTTAAACTAGCACCAGCATAAACACCAATCCGACTTTCACATCTTTGAGCATCATAACCAGCATCTTCTAAAGCTTCCCAAGCACATTCTAAAAATAAACGATGTTGCGGGTCAGTCATTTCTGCTTCTTTGGGATTAAATCCAAAAAAACTAGCATCAAATAAATCAATGTCCTCTAATACAGAACCAGCTTTTATATAGTTAGGATTATTAAGTAATGATGTGTCTATTCCAGCAGCAATTAATTCCTCATCGCTGAACTGAGAAATTGTTTCTACTCCATCACATAAATTTTCCCAAAACTCCTTAATATTCTTCGCACCTGGAAACCGTCCTGATATACCGATAATAGCAATTCCGTCTTCAAAATTTGTAGTAATGGACATAATTTTTTAACCTGAAAGACCAATATTATTTGTATTTATTATTGATTTTTATCATGCCATCACGTTGACAATTCACAAATATCATCATCATTAATATATATTTAGAAACTACGTTGTGATCAAAGATTTAAAGATTAGTTTGAATAGTCAAAATTTTTCTATTTATGTCGTTGAATGATGGACGACCATGCAAAAATTTAGAATTATCAATCATCGCCAAATCACCAGTTTGCCAGGAAATTAAATCAGTCAATTTATCCATCACAATTTTGATTTGTTCAATCACTGTATCAGGGATTAGTGAACAATCTTCAAAGGTCACTCTTTGCCTTTCATACTCATATATAAGGGAGTTCACAAATGCCTCCTGAGCATCATAATTTGTTTTAATAACGGCTGAACAAATATATTCCATATCAATAGACTGATCTTCCTGTATCCAGTAAGTTACTCCCTCAAGGTTGTCCAGAAGTTGCTTAACATCATCAATGGTACTTTCTAGCCCTAAAAATTCTTTCCAAGTATCGACAGAAATATTACGTGAATACTTAATTTTTTTTGAACTAAACAATTGTTTAACTGGCTCACTTAACTCTTGCCAAACTCTGACACCATTCCACAATAAGGTTTCGCCTCCTACTTTTGCAGGTAGAACACAGCAAAACCAAAGTACATCTGAGACAAAAGGAGTACTGCCATTCTCACGATGAGCAGCAATAGAATGCGTACCTTCATCTGCAACTTGAATTAACCAATCATCATTAGAATCAACATTACTTTTTGTAGGATCTAGAACAGTTTTAGAACTCAACTTTGCTGTGAATTTTTTCATCTGCTCATAATTAACTCCAAAACCCCGGAAAATCAGTAGACCAAATAACTTAAATAGTTTCAAGACTTCTTCTGAGGGTAATTGCATGATATCTTGATCATCTTCATGAGCGTAAATTACTTTAATATCACTCGTATTTTTAGTACCTAGTAACTGAATATGCATATTTGTTTTTTTGAGTTCGAAGATGACAAGTATGTTGCCGTCAAAATTTCGTTTCTAACATTAACTTTGTTTCCGCTTCATTAATATATTTTTTTGATTTCGTACTGCTATTTGTCTTCTGGCTCTGTCATGTATGGATTGAAAATGAATAGATTCTTCTTCTTTTTTACTTAAATGTTCCGCCAAAGACTTAATAGTGGGATGCTGAAAAATTTCTATAACTGATAAATCCCGTTGCAAAATTTCTTTAAGTTTATTGTTGACCTGTACAACTAATAAAGAATGTCCGCCAAGGTCAAAGAAATTATCATGAATACCTACTTTTTCTAACTGTAGTACCTGTTGCCAAATCCTAGCTATCGTCTTTTCTATCTCTGATTGAGGAGCTTGATAATTATTTGCTAACTCTGGACGCAGATTATCAGGTGTAGGTAAAGCCCGACGGTCTACTTTACCATTCGGTGTAAGAGGTAATGCTTCTAAAACTACAAAGGCAGCAGGAAGCATATATTCTGGCAATTTATCTTTGAGGAAACATCTCAATTCATTGACAGAAAATATGGCTTTTTGATGAGGAGCTACATAAGCAATCAGCCGATTTTCATTAGCAACAACTACCGTTTCTCGCACATGAGAATATTGTGCTATAACTGCCTCAATTTCTCCTAATTCAATACGGAAGCCGCGCAGTTTAATTTGATGGTCAATTCTCCCTATAAATTCAATTATGCCATCTGCTCGATAACGTGCTAAATCTCCTGTTTTATAAAGGCGTTCTTCTGGTGCAAACAAACTAGAAATAAACTTTTCGGTTGTCAATTCCGGTCTATGCAAATAGCCTCGTGCTAAACCCACACCACCTATATGTAACTCACCCGGAATACCAATAGGAACAAGTTGTAGTTGTTTATCTAATATGTATATCTGTGTGTTGGCAATGGGACGACCAATAGGAACAATCTTTTTATTGCTGTTTGGTTGACATTTCCAGGAAGTTACATCAATAGCAGCTTCTGTCGGGCCATAGAGATTATGTAATTCTGCCTGCAAACGTTCAAAGAAGCGTTCTTGTAGTTCCTGGGGTAGTGCTTCTCCACTACAAAATACCCGTTTAATACTATGACAATTTTCCAGTCCTGGTTCCTCTAGAAACACTTGCAGCATTGATGGTACAAAATGTAATGTTGTAATCTGCTGCTGGCTAATAAGTTGGACTAGATAGTTTGCATCTTGATGACCGCTTGGTTTTGCTACAACTAAAGTTGCACCAGTCAACAGAGGCCAGAAAAATTCCCAGACACAGACATCGAAACTAAAAGGTGTTTTTTGTAAAACACAGTCTTGTGACGTTAATTGATAAGTATCTTGCATCCACAGTAAGCGATTACATAAACCCTGATGAGTGTTAATCACTCCTTTGGGTTTTCCTGTGGAACCAGAAGTATAAATTACATAGGCTGCGTTTTCTAGCTCTACACTACTATCTGGGTTAGCTTGACTGTAACCAGCTAATTCTGCACTATCGCTATTAATACTTATGACTTGAGCTTCGTGTGCTGGTAGTTGTTCAACTAGATGTGGTTGTACCAGCAACAATGTTAATTGAGCATCTGCTAACATGAATGCCAAACGCTCTTGAGGATAGGTAAGATCTAATGGTACATAAGCTGCGCCAGCTTTGAGGATAGCTAATATCCCAACTACCATTTCGATAGAGCGTCGCATACAGATACCAACCAAAGTATCTGGTTTCACACCCAGATTTTGTAGGTGGTGAGCTAGTTGATTGGCTCTATTATTTAACTCACGATAGGTAAGTTGTTGATTCTCAAATCCTATTGCTACAGCATTTGGTGTTTTTTCTACCTGCGCCTCAAACAAATGATGAATACAAGCTGCTTGAGCATAATCAACCTCAGTCTTATTCCAGTCTACCAATAGTGTTTGACGTTCAGCAGATGTCAATATTGGTAACTCAGAAATACGCTGATGAGAATTACTAACTATCCCCTCTAGCAAGGTTTGGAAATGCCCGACCATGCGGGTTATAGTATCTGCTTTAAACAAATCAAAGTTGTATTCTAAGGTTCCTGTTAATCCTTGCTCACTATCTATCATCGATAGCTGGATATCAAACTTGGCTGTTCCTGTTTCCAGTTCCTCAGTTCTCCAGATGTCATCTGATGGAGGATTTTGGAGAACAAACATCACCTGGAATAATGGGTTATGGCTCAAATCCCGATTTGGTTGTAAGGCTTCTACCAACTTCTCAAAAGGTAAATCTTGATGAGTATATGCCTCAATCGCCACCTTTCGCACTCGTCCCAATAATTCTGTAAATGTGGGATTTCCTTCTAAATTGCTACGCAACACCAAAGTATTAACAAAACAGCCAACTAATTGCTTTAGTTCAGCATGGTGACGATTAGCAATTGGTGAACCAACAATAATATCTTCCTGACTTGTGTAACGGTATAACAAAGTTTGAAATGTCGCTAACAAGGTCATGAATAAAGTAACGTCTTGTTGTTGGCTTAATTTTTTGATGGCTTGAGTTAAGTTGGTAGACAATACAAACTTCTGCCGCGCTCCTTTAAAATTTTGTATAGGAGGTCTGGGACAATCTGTAGGTAGTTGTAATACAGGCAGATTTCCGCCTAACTGCTGCTGCCAATAAGCTAAATGCTTTTCTATAATTTCACTTTGTAAGTAGTTACGTTGCCAATACACAAAATCGGTATACTGTAAAGGAAGCTGAGGAATTGGTACAAACTTACCTTCAGCGAAAGCTTGATAAATTGCTGATAGTTCTTTAACCAAAATATTGATTGACCAACCATCACCGACTAAGTGATGTAGAGTCAAAATTAATATTGACTGTTCTGCGTTCAAGTGCAGCAGTTTTGCCCGAATTAAGGGTGCTTTTCCTAAATCAAAAGATGACTGAGCCTCTTGTAAAGATAATTTTTCCACTTCAGTCTGCTGTTGTTCATCAGCCAAATTGTGCAAATCAACTTCAGATAAAGTTAATCTGACAAAATCTTCAACTTTTTGAACAGGTTCACCATCAACTATTTCCAAGCTGGTGCGTAAGATGTCGTGTCTTTGAATAATTTTGTTGAGGCTGCGAACCAATGCAGACACATCCAGCTTTCCTGTCAGATGCATAGCTACAGGAATGTTATATGTAGCTGTCCCTGGTTGCAGCTGATGGATAAACCACAGTTGTTGTTGAGTAAAGCTCAGTGGATGTTGGCTAGTGGCTGTCTCTACTTTAGAGATAGGCTGGTATTTAGTAATCAGGTTGTGATTAACTTGGTCTAGTATTTGGGTGGTTAACTCAGCAATACTAGCACCATCAAAAAAGTCGG
The DNA here is from genome assembly GCA_038259655.1 of Chroococcales cyanobacterium. GTDB lineage: Bacteria > Cyanobacteriota > Cyanobacteriia > Cyanobacteriales > Nostocaceae > Halotia. The sequence goes on along the minus strand of JBBSOP010000014.1, from coordinate 8,384 downwards.
CTACAGATATTGCAACCCTAAAATCAACCTCTATCCGGTTTTTTAACTCGAATACTTTTAGGGAGTCTAGACCGAAACTACTCAAAGGCCGACTGCTGTCTACCTGATTAGGTTTCACCCTCAGCACTCGTGCGACCAGTTTTTGTAAATAGGAGTTTAATAATTGCTGTCGTTGTGCTGGTTCTAATGTGAGTAATTCTGTGTGTGTCAGAAAATCTTGTTCTTCAGTTGTCTGAGTAATTTCCAGAATACTGCTACCAATAACCTCTAATGTACCTGCCAAAAATCCTGCTTTAGTAGCCCGACGTTGAATTTTACCACTGGAAGTTTTGGGAATAGTACCAGGTTTGATTAAAACAACTGCATAGACTTGGACTTCATGTTCTTCTGTAATTGCTTGGCGAATAGCAGTGGTAACTTGTTCTATATTCGGTTTGGCACGAAATTCTAATTCTTGTACAACTACTAGCTGTTCTTGTTTCTCTACTTCTACGGCAAAGGCAGCCACACCCCCTGCACGCAACATTTTGTGACTACGTTCTGCGGCTAGTTCAATATCTTGTGGGTAAAGATTGCGTCCCCTGATGATAATTAAATCTTTAGCTCTACCTGTAATGAAGAGTTCGCCATTGTGTAGGAAGCCTAAATCTCCAGTCCGTAAAAATGGCCCTTCTTGCGTATCTTGTAAGTAGGCGTGGAAGGTTTGCTCTGTTTGTTCTGGCCGATTCCAGTAGCCATGACCAATACTAGGACCACAAACCCAAATTTCCCCAACTTCATTAGCACGACAACGAGTTAAAGTTTCAAGATGAGCAATTACAACCTTTTGCTGTGGTACAACTCGACCACAACTGACTAAGGCAATTGAATTATTATCCTTAGCAACTGCATCAATGATCTGATTGCGCTGTAAAGCATCTTTTTGCAGAGATAGACTACTTACTAACGCGGACTTGATGCTACCAGATACCATTAAAGTAGCTTCTGCCATCCCATAGCAGGGATAAAATGCTTCTTGTCGAAACCCACATTCAGCGAAGGTGTGAGCAAACTTCTCTAGAGTCTCTTGACGAATTGGTTCAGCGCCGTTAAAAGCCACACTCCAGCTACTTAAATCTAGGGTTGCGCGTTGTTCGGGGGTAATTTTTTCAATACATAATTCATAGGCAAAGTTAGGAGCGCCACTGGTGGTTCCGCCATAACGAGAAATTGCTTGTAACCAGCGATAAGGACGCTGAAGGAAAGCAGCTGGCGGCATCATAATACAAGGGAAATTGCCATATAGAGGTTGCAGTACACCGCCAATCAGACCCATGTCATGATAAACAGGTAGCCAAGTTACAAACTTACTACTAGAGGAATGTTCCATGTACTGGCGAGTTACAAAAGCATTGTGTAGCAAGTTCCGATGACTGAGCATGACACCTTTGGGTGTGCCGGTGGAGCCAGATGTATATTGTAGAAACGCCAGTGTATCTGTATTGATTACAGGCTCTTGCCAAGCTTCTTCTATACCAGGGGTAATATTATCTGTGATGAGCCAGTGAATTTTATCTATATCTAATTTATCTTTTAGGCAGGATTGCACCTGAGACAAGATACCGCTTGTTGTCAGGATGATTGCTGCTTGTGCATCTTGTAAGATTGCTAAAATTCTGGGGGTGTTGCGTTGATTGCGTGGTGGATAAGCCGGAACTGCTACCACTCCAGCATATATACAACCGAAAAAAGCAGCTAGGTAATCTAGTCCTGGTGGGTAAAGGAGTAATGCACGTTCACCAGTTAAAGCTAGTGCTTGTAGTTTAGAGGCGATCGCTCTACTCTGACAATCCAAATCTGCATAAGTCCAAGATTCAGCTAGTGCTTCTTTGTCTGGCACAAAAGTAAAAGCCTCAGTATTTGTTTGTTCTAAAGACCTATGACGTAGTAACTCTACAACTGTAGAAAAATCATCAATACATTGAGCCATTGTAGTTTTATAACCCTGATGCAAACCAGAAAACCTCAAAAGTAGCCGCAAAACTTTCATCTAGAGCGATCGCGCAAGCACTGAGTTGTCAGTTTGAAACTGTTACCAGTACAGTCCTTGCTTTCGCCAAAAAATATTTATTGCCACTCATTTGCAATTAACTTTTCAAGAATAGAGGAATTAATTAAAAATTACAAGCAATTATTTATCAATAAGTCTTATCACCATTTCCTACTAGGATAAGTTATATTGCCTACTTGTAAATCTCTCTATAACCGCATAAAACGCTTATATGTGACAGAATGGTGACTCAATAGTTTACTATTGCTCCTGCCAAACTAGCTCATATCAAATGTTTCCAGGTTTTTTCTGCCCTCAACTCTTGCAAATTCTCAATAACATGAGGGCGAATATGCCCCGAATGACGATATAGCAAGGATTGGGGACTTTTTTTTCGCAATAAGTTAGTCCTATAAGATATGAGGATAGCTAGCAAGCCTTGCTTACAGGCGCGATTAAGGCTTGCATCTTCACAAGCTTTATGATAACTATTCTTATTAGTCTGAAAAATATATGCAAATATTTTGCAGTTATTTTGATAAAGCTTAAATATAAGCTATCTAGTCTCATCGAAAAATCTTGCGCCTATTAACTAGGCGTGGAAATTGCTGCTGAGTGTAAGGATGAGCAGGTAAATACAAGCAAAACAGGTGTTGTGAGAAGGAGTAACGGGAATGAAGTTTGAGTTGATGAATGAGATACATTCAGTAACATTGGTGTTAGCGGTAGTTAGTAGCTTAATGCAACCTGCTCATGCAAAAGAAGCAACCAAATCTGCCATTTCAGAGAAGCAAGGTTATTCCACCAGTGCAATGCAATTACTAGCACAGGCACAGAATAATTCAGTTGTGAAAGTTACAGGTGTTAAAATCAAGCCTACGAATCAAGGCATTGAAGTTATTTTAGAAAGCGCCAATACCGAGGCACTCAAGCCAGTAAGTAAAAGCCAGGGCAACAATTTTATAGTAGAAATATCTAACACAGTCTTATCACTGGGTAACAAAAATAGCTTTGTCCAAAAAAACCCAACCGTAGGTATTACCTCTGTCAGTGTTACCCAAACGAATGCTAACACTATCACGCTGACAGTGGTAGGAGAAAAAGGGCTACCAAAAGCCGAATTATTTGATGATGAAGTAGGCTTAGTTTTTGACTTAGCACCAATTGCATCCTTTACCCAGTCTGGGCCGATATCTGATGCAGCAACTTCTCAACCACTAGCAGAAGTTACCGAAGTCAAATTAAATCCTACGGCAAACAGTTTAGAAATTATTTTAGAAACTGCCAAAGGGGATCAGTTGCAAGTCATCCCGAAAACCGAGGGTAACGCATACATTGCTGATATCCCCAAAGCCCAGCTTAGAACACCATTCCGACAAGAAAAACCCCTTGCAGGCATTACCGAAATTACAGTTGATAACCTTGACGCTAACACTATTAGGCTGAAAGTAGTAACGGAGACGAATGCACCAAAAGTAGAGCTATTTGATGGTGATGAAGGTTTAATTTTTGGCGTGACACCAGTTGCCTCCTCCACACAACCACTTCAAACAGAAGCAACACCACCATTAACTCAGTCTGAGACACCAACAGCTGAAGCTGATGCACCCATTGAATTAGTAGTAACAGGACAACAAGACCAATATCGTGTCATTGATGCTACCACTGCTACCAGAACTGACACCCAACTACGTGACATTCCGCAGTCAATTCAAGTAGTTCCAGAACAGGTGTTGAAAGACCAGCAAGTTATCAGACTGAATGATGCAGTACGTAACGTCAGTGGTGTTAACTCTGGTGATAGTTTTGGCAGTACCAAAGATGGTTTCGTCATTCGGGGTTTCTCCAGTAATTTTGGCGGTAATATTCTCACCAATGGCTTAGGTAGTAATGGTTTTGCTAATGGATTGAACGAAATAGCCAATCTGGAACGAGTAGAAGTACTGAAAGGTCCTGCTTCGATTTTGTACGGTAATTTAGAACCTGGAGGAGTAATTAACTTAGTTACCAAAAAACCTCTATTTGAACCATTTTATTCTGCCGAATTGCAACTAGGAAATAACTCATTTTATCGAGGCGCAATAGATATTTCCAATGCTTTAAACGAGGATAAAACAGCCAGCTATCGGTTAAATACAGCTTATGAAAACTCAGGAAGTTTCCGTAATTTTGACCGACGCGTAGAGCGCACTTTCTTAGCTCCTGTAGTGAGCTTCCAACTGAGTAAGCAAACAGATTTGACCCTAGAATTTACTTATCTGAACGATGAACGTCCTTTTGACCGGGGTTTAATAGCTATTGGAAATCGAGTTTTAGACGTTCCCAATAATCGTATTTTTGGTGAGCCAGATGATGTTAGCAAGCTAGAAGAAATTGGCGTTAGCTATCAGCTAGAGCATCGGTTTAATGAGAATTTAAAACTACGCAATACATTTAGATTTTTATCAACTGATACCTTTGACTACCGTGCAGATCAACTGGCATTAGATGAAGAAACAGGAGAAGTAACGAGAAATTTCCGATCCAATGATGATATTGCTAGAAGATATGCCATGCAAACTGATTTAACCAGTAAGTTTAAAACTGGTTCTGTAGAACATACTCTATTGCTTGGCGTTGACTTCACCCAAAGAACATCTGAAGGAACACAAAAACGATTACCTGCGGGGTTAACTCCCAGTATTAACATCTTTAACCCGATTTATAACCAAATCGCCAGACCTTCCCTTTCTGAACTAACAAATGTAGTCCGGGATAGTAAAGATAGCGGCAGTTTCTTAGGGTTCTTTTTACAAGATCAAATAGCTTTGACTGATAATTTGAAATTAGTCGTAGGTGGAAGGTTTGATATTGTAGACCAAGAAAGTACTTTTAACGATAGTACTTCTAATCAATACGATACCGCCTTTACTCCTCGTGTTGGTTTAGTGTACCAACCAATTAAACCAATCTCACTTTATACAAGCTACGGCGAATCATTCCAACCCAATTCATCAACTAGATTCGACGGTTCTTTTTTAGAGCCGGAACGAGGTAAACAGTATGAAATTGGTATCCGAGGGGAATTTTTAGATAGCAGATTGGTAGCTAACTTAGCAGCTTATCAAATCACGAAATCTAATGTCGCCAATGTAGACCCAGACAACCCAGATTTTAGTATTCCTGTAGGAGAGCAAAAAAGTTGGGGTGTCGAGCTTGATGTAACTGGGGAAATTATCCCTGGCTGGAATGTAATAGCTTCTTATGCCTATACCGATGCTAAAGTGACTGCTGATAATGAGGGGCTTGTGGGCAAAAGATTAAGTAACGTTCCTTATAATGCCGCCAGTTTTTGGACTACCTATGAAATTCAAAAAGGTAATTTACGAGGATTAGGATTTGGATTGGGAGCATTTTTTGTCGGTGATAGAAGGGGTGATTTAGAGAATACCTTCCAATTACCTAGCTATGTACGTACAGATGCAGCAATTTTTTACCGAAGAAGTAATTGGAAAGCTGCTGTGAACTTCAAAAACCTTTTTGATATTAATTACATCCGTTCGTCTGAATATAGAGAAGCTATTGCACCGGGTGAACCTTTTAGTGTCGTTGGTTCATTAGCAATAGAATTTTAAAAGGATAGTTTCCGTGAAACTACGTAAACTCTCTCTGGTATTACATCGCTATGCTGGCATAATCACAGGTGTCCTATTGGTGGCTATTTCCTTATCAGGTAGCCTGCTAATTTTTTCAGAAGAAATTGACCATCTATGGAACCCGCAACTGCTCACAGTTGTACCGCAAGAGCAAGTAATTTCTGTGCAGAAAATTATTGATGCTGTCAAGCAGTTTGAGCCAAATTTGAAACCTCACCGCATTATTATTTCTCAACATGCCAATTGGGCGTATGAAGTAATGATGCTCACTCCCAAAGATGAATTCACAAATGTCTATATCAACCAATATACAGGTGAGGTGACTGGTTCTCTTCCTTGGAAACAAAGCTTGGGTGGGTTTTTGATTGATTTACACGTCAACTTGTTAACTGGAGAAATTGGTGGGCAAGTGGTAGGAGCCTGTGGTGTAATACTGCTGTTGATGGGGTTAACTGGTTTAATGTTATGGAACGGTTGGCGTAACCTCAAACAAGGGTTGAGATTCCGTTGGAAGGCTCCGGGAAAATTGGTCAATTATGACCTCCATAAAATCGGAGGTATGTTGTCTGTGGCAGTTTTAAGTCTATTAGCTTTTACCGGCACTGGGATAGTTTTTTGGACTCCTGTAGAAACTGCTGTTCATTTACTGACACGAACACAGCTACCTCCTGCACCGCCGGAATCTCAAGTTATAACTGGTGCTTCTCCAATGGGAGTTGATGATTTATTAGCAAAAGCTCAAGCAACTTTACCTACAGCTAAAATCTATAAAATTTTCCCAGCGAAGGAAGCAAAAGATCCCTTCTCTGTCTGGATGCAGTTACCTAATGAAAATGAATTTAACAAAACCCCTTGGCTTTATTTTGACCAATATACGGGTAAACTTTTACGAGTTAAAGATTTCCAAAAGTTTCCTTTTGCTAGTCAATTTATGGAAGCAATGGTGGTTTTACATTTTGGGGAATATGGCGCTTGGGTAACTAAAATTATCTATTTTATAGTTGGTCTAACTCCTTTAGGCCTTTTGATTACTGGGTTTATTATGTGGCAACAACGTCGTTGGGCAGAAGCTAGACGCAAAGAAGCAAAAAATTTAGCTAAAAGAGTGTTGGAAGGTCATTGATACTGGTTTACAAAGAATCGGCGTTACTTAAAGATGGTTTGGCAATATACTGAGGCATTTATCACCATTGCATCGATGAATTTGGCAAATTTGGTGAATTTCTATACCCAATTTTTAGGAAAAGAACCAATCTCTCTCATTCCCAACGTTTATGCTGAGTTTCAGCTTTCTGGTGTGCGGTTAGGCATTTTCAACCTAAGACAACACACGAACCTGAATTTACTACCTCAGCTAAAAGTACAATGAGTTTATGTTTAGAGGTGAGTAACTTGGAAGATGCGATCGCTCACCTGAAAACTTTAGGCTATCCACCACCGGGAAACATCTCCATTGCTAGCCACGGTAGAGAAATTTATGCCTACGACCCCGATGGAAACCGTCTAATTTTGCATCAAAATAATTCGTAATTAATTATGGGTATAACTGAAAATTATAAATTAAATGTCATCCAATGGTATCCAGGTCATATTGCCAAAGCCGAAAGGAAGCTCAAAGAACAGCTGACGCGAGTTGATGTGGTATTAGAAGTACGAGACGTGCGGATTCCTTTAGCGACACACCATCCCCAAATCGATGAGTGGGTGGGAAGTAAAGCGCGAGTTTTAGTATTGAATCGCTTAGATATGGTTTCTCCCCAAGTGCGATCGCTCTGGGTAGATTGGTTTAAAAATCAAGGAGAAGTTCCTTATTTTACCGATGCTAAACAAGGCCAAGGCGTAGTGGCAATTTCTAAAGCCGCCCAAGCTGCGGGGGTGGAACTCAATCAAAGAAGACGCAATCGCGGTATGTTACCTAGGCCAGTCCGAGCTGTAGTAATTGGTTTTCCTAATGTAGGTAAATCAGCTTTGATTAATCGCCTCTTGGGAAAGCGAGTCGTCGAAAGTGCCGCCCGTCCTGGGGTGACTCGTTCTTTGCGCTGGGTAAGAATATCTGACGAGTTAGAATTGCTTGATGCTCCTGGTGTCATCCCCGTAAAGCTAGGAAATCAGGAGGCTGCTTTAAAATTAGCGATTTGTGATGATATTGGTCAAGCATCTTACGATAATCAATTAGTAGCATCTGCTTTAGTAGATATACTTAATTCTCTCCAAGCTACAGCCCCTAATTTATTACCAAAACTACCATTACAGTCACGTTACGAACTTGACTCTACACCCCACACAGGCGAAGCATATTTACAAGTTTTAGCAGAGCATCGCTACCAAGGAGATGTAGAACGAGGTGCTAGAAAACTTTTAACAGATTTTCGTAAGGGATTACTCGGTAAAATTCCTTTAGAAATACCCCCTACTCGCTAAGCAAGGCTTTTCAGCCCGTTCTTGAGTAGAAAATGAGTAGGTTATAAACTTGCTAAGTAGGTAGGCGAGAATAAATCAAACTAAGTTAATGTGAGTTCGATGAATTTCTCCCCAACCCCTCTCCGAAGCGGAGAGGGGCATAAAGTTTACTAGTTTTGAACGAAAGAATCCCTCTCCATTCCTCTCCCACCGTGGGCTATCCATTACCCGGATCTTTCTTAACATTTGCGAGAGTCTTGACTCAGGTTTTTATAACCCTTATTCGTTCGTTGTTCATTCTCAATAAAAACGCAGTTTTA
>JBBSOP010000013.1:0-24005 GCA_038259655.1 Chroococcales cyanobacterium | reverse complement strand
TATCAGAAAAGTCTGGTGGACCTGCTCCCATCACAGCCTGGGGAGTTTTTCTAGGTATTAAAGCCGCTGTAAAATCCCGTTGGCAAAATGAAAACCTAGAAGGCATGAAAGTTGCAGTTCAAGGTTTAGGAAACGTTGGTAAAAACCTTTGCCGTCATTTACATGAACAAGGCATCGAACTTTATGTAAGTGATGTTAACCCAGCCAAAGCAGAAGAAATTAAAAACCTCTTTGGGGCAACTGTAGTCGCACCAGACGAAATTTACTCTTTAGATGTAGATATTTTTGCCCCTTGTGCTTTAGGGGGAACTCTTAATAGTCATACAATTCCTTTTCTGAAAGCTCAGATTATTGCTGGTGCAGCGAATAATCAGCTAGGAAATGAGCAATTACATAGCCAAATGCTTGCCAAAAAAGGGATTTTGTATACTCCTGACTATGTAATTAATGCTGGAGGATTAATCAATGTTTATAACGAAATGATTGGTTATGACGAAGAAAAAGCTTTCCAGCAAGTGCAAAACATTTATGACACATTGTTAGCAATTTTTGATATTGCTAAACAGCAAGAGATTACAACTAATGATGCTGCTAAACGATTAGCAGAAGACCGTATCAACAACGGTAAGCACAGCAAAGCTAAGGCGATCGCAGCTTAATTTATATTACCTTTAGGAGTGAACAATGGAAAAAAATACGTTTGCAACATCAGCTTATATTGCTACTTCACCAAAAAGCGCTTTCGACTACCTTTGTAGTTTAAAGAACTTAGATGAATGGACACTTTATAGCCGGATGAAAGAGCAAGTCGACGAAGATACTTGGTTGGGTACAGCATCTGGTTATCACAAAAATCTTTACTATCACGTTAAAAAACTAGAAAATCCGCTTTTTTATGGCATTGAATGGCACTGCGGACTAGAATATCAAAAATATTATCAGGTTTACCCTGTCTTACTATTTCCCACCGACTACATTGAGCCGGGAACAGATGAAAAAGGCGTGTATTTTCATTGGTTGAGTTTTGTTGATCCCAAGCGTCAAACTCAGATGATTATGCAGGGAATACATACAGTGCATACTTCCGAATGTCGGTCTCTCAAAGGTAATTTAGAGCGCAAAAATGGTCATACCTCAGCCGCCAAAGGTAGCCACTTCATTGATACTGACACTATCTATGTTGATGCTCCCATCGAAATGGGGATCGAATATTTAAAAGACTTACAAAATATTGATGATTGGGCGCATTTACTACGACCAGACGGCAATATTACTGGCGATTCTGGTCAATTCAAGGATGAATATGACCAAAAAGTCAAAGTTTCTGTACGGGTTCATAGCTTAAGTAAATACTACTTACTTGAACAAGAACATTTTTATCCAGATTACGAATATTATCAGCGCTCTGTAGCGTTATTAATTCCCGCCGCTTACGCTTTCGCAGATCCAGACGCTTCTGGTTTTATCCTGCATCGCATTACATTCTGGAAAACAGATAAATCTTTCACCCACGGCAAACTTCAAATTGAAGACTTCGGCGCTGAAAGCATGAACATTAAGCGTTTGCTCGAAGCCAAAGCTGGCAATCTGCAATCATTCGACCGAGGAATGAGCTATCTACCAAAAATTCAGGAGGAGCTAGTCGCTAGTCACTAGTAAGTGGTCAGTGGTCAGTGGTCAGTGGTCAGTGGCTAATAAACAAAGAACAACACTTCGACAAGCGGTAGTTGAATCTCGACTTCGCTCGATTGCCGCGCAGTCGAAACTCAATGCATCGCTGACAACTAACAACTAACAACTGACAAAGAACAAAATATGAAACTGAAACACCTTACTATTACTTTCCTCACTTTTTGTGTTGCTACCGTTTGTGGAATGAAAGCTGCGTCAGCTGCATCATTTAAAGTAATTGCCGATAATCTTAATAATGCCGGCGGTCTGAGTTTTAGCCCTGACGGTAGCCTCTATGTAACAGAGGCGGGAACTGGGGGAAATGGGGCTTGTGTTCCTCCATCCAGTGGTCAAGGCGATTCTTTATGCTATGGCACAACCGGCGCAGTTACCAGAATAAAAAATGGTCAACAAGAGCGTGTACTTACAGGGCTGCCATCTTTAGCATTACCAGATGGGACAGGAGCCGGTGGCGCTAATGATATCCAATTTGATCCCCAAGGTAAGCCTTATATTACAGTTGGCTATGCAGCTAATCCAGAGTTCCGCGATCGCAATTTAGGTAATACTGATTTAGGAAAAATCATCACTGCTGACTTTAATACCAATTCCTGGACAAGTATTGCCGATTTAGCTAACTATGAACTCGTTAATAATCCCGATGGTAAGGATTTAGCTAGCAATCCCCTGGGCTTGTTAATTGATGGTAATACTTTGGTGGCTGTTGATTCAGGTGCAAACGATTTGCTGAGTGTGCAGACTGATGGCAGCAATTTACAAGCAATTACCGCTTTTCCTGAAGATATATTGACCAATCCAGTCTTCCCACCTTCGGGTTCACCATCCAACGAACCATCACAAGTACCATCTCAAGCAGCAGCACCACCGTCACAGTTTCCCGTTCAAGCAGTACCCTCCAATATTGCCAAAGGCCTAGACGGTGCTTATTACGTCAGCCAATTTACTGGTTTCCCTTTCCCGGAAAATGGCGCAAAAATTTATCGCGTCGGTGCTGATAGCAAACCAACCGTCTATGCAGATAACTTTACCCAACTCACAGACTTAGCATTTGATTCAGTTGGCAATCTGTATGCTTTGCAATATGCCAATCAGTCGGCTTGGAAGGGTAATTTAGAGGGTTCTGTAATCAAAATAGCTACTGATGGCACTCGGACAACTCTCCTCAGTGGTAACGGATTAGAATCACCTAGCGCTTTAACGATTGGTGCTGATGGGTCAATTTACGTCACCAATCGCGGCGGCCGTCCTGGAGGTGGACAAGTCCTGAGAATTGAAAATCTTAAATCTGTACCCGAACCTAATTCTACTTTAGGTTTGCTAGCGATCGCCGCATTGGGCATTGTTTGTAGTCAGGGCTTAAGCCCTGCTTTGATGCGACTGAAATGCTCATCAGATTAAAAAGTTTCACACCAAGTTAAATATTTACCCTGTGTTCTCCCAGAACTCAGATTACTTGTGTCGAAAACCATCAACATTATTAACTCTTAATCTCCAAAAACATGAAATTCAAATCAGTTGCTTTAGCTCTTTTCACTGTTTGTATTGCCACAACTGCTACTGCAAAAGCAGCGTCAGCCGCAAGTTTATCGGTAATTGCTGATGGTCTAAATAACCCCAGAAATTTGGCATTTGGCCCTGACGGTAGTATTTATGTGACACAAAGTGGTAAAGGCGGTGATGGCAAAGACGGCAGATGCATTCCATCACCTAGCTCTGGATTTATTCCTTTGTGTGCTGGTCCAAATGGCTCTTTGACCAAAATTGCTAAAGACGGTACAAAAACAGATATCATATCTGGTCTGACTTCTTTAGCATTATCCCCCTCTGGAGAACAAGCAGCAGGCCCTGCGGACTTTAAATTTGACTCCAAAGGCAACGCTTATCTTTTAACTGGTCTTGCAGGCGATCCGAGTAATCGTGATACCGTTTTAAAATCACCAGACTTAGGGCAGTTATACAAAGTAGACTTAAGCACTGGTTCTTTGACGAGTCTTGCCGATTTTGCAGCCTACGAAACCACGTTTAATCCCGATGGCACTGATTTAATTTCTAATCCCTACGCTTTTGTCATTAAAGATAATGATGCTTATGTAGTTGATGGGGGTGGAAACACAATATATACTGTAGGACTAGATGGCAGTGGGATTAAAAATGTAGCTGCATTTCCTCAAAAAGCGATAGATAGAAGTAAACTTGAATATCCAGATTTGGGGCCAGGTGTAGATCCATCTGCACTGCCAGTAACCCAACAATCAGTACCTACAGGAATTGCGATCGCTCCTGATGGTAGTTTAACAGTCAGTGAATATACTTATTTTCCTTATCCAGAAGGAGAAGCACGTCTGTTTAAAGTTGATCCTAATGATTTGTCTATTCAGGCGATCGCTGATGGCTTTACACAACTAACTGGCGTAACTTATGATTCCGAAGGCAATTTATATGCCTTGCAACACATCAATAGTTCTGAATGGAAAGAAATTCAACAAGGCGGTATTATCACTGGCGATATTAGTGGTGCTTTAATCAAAATATCACCTGATGGTACTCGTGAAACTATTTGGAGTGGTGATGGATTAGAAGCTGCTTCTGGTATAACTTATGGGCCTGATGGTAGTTTCTATATCTCCAACCGAGCCAGACTTGCAGGAACAGGACAAGTTATCAAGATTGATCCCAACGCAAAACGAGTTCCTGAACCCTCTTCTACATTGGGTGTAGTCACTGCTGCTGCTTTCGGTGCAAGTTCATTGCTCAAGCGCAAACGTAAAGCAGAGATAGCTTAGGTGATTTCTAGCGAATAAAATACCAATGTTGACGAGTTTCGACTCCGCTCAACTCTCGACTCTTTCGTTGGTTGAGCGTTCGCTTAGCGTCTCGCAGAGAAGTCGAAACCAACGGTTGCGGTAAATTCATTAATGGAATTAACCTTAATACCTCTTAACAAAATAAAATGCTGCCTCACCCTAAAAGTTGCATTTAAAGATGAGGCAGCAGACCGAAATTTCGGGTTCCAGAACTAGGACTGGGAACAAAATTAGTACCAGAAAGAGTATACCTTAGACAACCAGTACTTAAAACTTATGGGATTAGTCAAGAACTTGTCAATCGGCATTCTCGGTGCTGGGTTCACAGTATTAGCAACAGCAGCTCAAGTTAAAGCTGTAACATTAACTTACGAAAGAAGTATCGGCAGTCCTGGCTTTGGCCCTGGAGAACTCTTTGTTCCTCAAGGTATAGCGGTGGATAGCCAAGGGAATACCCTCATAGCTAACGGACGCGGTGTTAACCCGGATGGTACTCCTAACTACAACCTCGGTAACAAAATTGAAAAATTTAGTCCAAGCGGTCAGTATATTGGAGCAATTGGCTCCGGCGGCACAGGACCTGGGCAGTTTGACGAGCCAACAACTGTAGACTTTAATCCAGTAACAGGGGATTTGTATGCAGGTGATGTTTACAACAACCGCATAAATCAATTCGATTCTCAGGGTAACTTTATTAGATCCTTTGCAAATGGACAATTTACCGATCTCGTAGAGGGTAGATTGTTCTTCGGACCATCTGGTGTGACATTTGACAAAGCTGGCAACGTGTACATTGGTGATTTTAACGGCGAAAGAATCCTTAAATTCACATCAGATGGAGAGCAAATTGGTGTCATTGGTGGCACAGTTGGCACTGCACCTGGGCAATTCCAAGGTGTAGCAGGTATAAGAATTTCCCCAGTTAGTGGAAATATCTTTGTAGCTGACCAGTATAACAACCGCGTTCAAGTACTCGATCCCAATGGTAATCCTCTGTTAGCATTTGGTTCAGCAGGTAGCGGACCTGGACAGCTTCTTCAGCCAATTGGCATCGAAGTGGACGACCAAGAGAATGTTTATGTAGCTGATTCTATTAACAGCCGCGTTCAGGTATTTGATAAAAACGGTAACTTCTTGACTTCCTACGGTGAAAATGCGCGCGATGCATCAGGTAACCCTGTGCCGCCTCCAGCATTAACTGGTCCTCCTTTTGGTAACCCCCTCGACCTAACACCAGGCAGATTTAACTGGACGGGTGGTACAAGCTACAAAGATGGCAAACTCTATGTGGGCGATTTCTTCCAAGGTCGCGTTCAAGTGTTAAACGTAGAGGATAGAACTAAAGTGCCTGAGCCTAATTCAGCTTTAGGTTTAGCATTGCTAGGACTTGGAGCTACTACAGTCACATTGAGAAAACGTCGTCAGCAAAAGCCAATCGTTAGTTTAGAAAAAGCATAAGAAAATAGGACTTACGCAAGAACTCTCTGAAACCTTCTTAACTTAGTGTCCTTAGTGTCCTTTGTGGTTCGTTTTTCCATAATTTTGCGTAAGTCCTGCTTAGGAACGAGGAACTATCAAAATTTATGTAAATAATTGTAATGTCATGTCTGCTGTAATTCATCTAAATTTAACTAGTATTACCGACTTACTGCGTGACTGGATTTTACTACAAGTTACTCAGTCATCTGTCACTTGGCTAGATGAGAAGCAAGAGCAGATTGCCAAAGGTGCTAATACGCGAGTCTTTTTCACGGCATTTAGCGCAGTGCCACGTTACACAGGGAAAAATCAGCTGAATCTAACTTTAAAAGACTTGAAAACAGCTTCAGCAATCCAAACAGGCTGGTTTCCTGGTAATTGGAGTGTAGACCAAGCGGCTCGCACATTGTTAGTATTAGCTCTGCCACAAGATGATGTAGAGAAATATTTGCATACTTTAGAACAAGTATTCACAACTGCTGATGTCGGAGAATTAGTCGCGCTATATCAAGCTTTACCTTTGCTACCTTATCCAGAACGACTACGAAAACGCGCTGCTGAAGGTGTTCGCAGCAATATGATAGCAGTTTTTAATGCGATCGCTTTACAAAATCCCTATCCAGCGCAGTATTTTGATACTCTGGCATGGAATCAGATGATATTAAAGGCTTTGTTTGTCGGTAGTCCTCTGCATTTAATCCAGGGGTTGGATTCTCGTGCTAACCCAGAGTTGGCGAGGATGGTAGTTGATTATGCTTATGAACGTCATAGTGCTAACCGTTCTATACCTGCTGAACTTTGGCGATTGGTGGGATGAATGTCTCACGCAGAGGCGCAGTGAACCAGCGCTGCGGGAGGGTTTCCCTCCGCAGGCGACTGGTGAACCTGAAGGGAGGCGCAGAGAATAAGAGTTAGAGAAGTCCGTAATTGAAGTTTATTAACTTGTTTACAAAAGAGCAAAGAAGGACTGAAGTCCTTACTACAAACTAAAAATATGATGTATATTGATCCTCACGTTCACATGAGTTCTCGCACTACTGATGATTATCAGATGATGCAAAAGTTGGGAATTGTAGCGGTGATTGAGCCGGCTTTCTGGTTAGGACAACCTCGTACTAATGTTGGTTCTTTTCAAGATTATTTCAGTAGTTTGGTTGGTTGGGAAAGATTTCGGGCTGCCCAATTTGGGATTAAGCATTACTGCACAATCGGCTTAAATTCTAAAGAAGCAAATAATGAAGCTTTGGCAGAACAAGTGATGGAATTATTACCTTTATATGCTTGTAAGGAAGGTGTAGTTGCTATTGGGGAAATTGGCTACGACGATATGACTCCGGCGGAAGATAAATACTTTCGTTTACAGTTAGAATTGGCGAAAGAATTAAATATGTTGGTGATGATTCACACGCCCCATCGTGATAAAAAAGCGGGTACAAGTCGCAGTATGGATGTGTGTATTGAGCATGGTTTGAAGCCATCACAAGTAATTGTAGATCATAACAATGAAGAGACTGTGGCAGAAGTTTTAGAGCGAGGCTTTTGGGCAGCTTTCACAATTTACCCTAATACCAAAATGGGGAATGCCCGGATGGTAGAGGTTGTGCGTGAGTATGGCAGTAATCGCATTATTGTAGATAGTAGCGCTGATTGGGGAGTTAGTGATCCTTTGGCTGTGCCTAAGACTGCATCGTTGATGTTAGAACGGGGAATTTCAAAAGCTGATGTGCACAAAGTTTGCTATCAAAATGCTCTTGCAGCTTACAGCCAAAGCGGTCAAATGCAAGAATCCGACTGGTTAAATTCAACTCCTATCGACCAGCGACAGTTGTTTAATGATAATTCTGTGCTGCGAGGACAACAACCATTAGTAGAGTCCCGCCAGGAATACGCCTTAATTGAATGAGAATTATGAACACTGCAACATCAACTTCCTACCAATGGTGGGCATATCTGCAATTGATGCGACCTGCCAATATTATCACTGCATGGGCAGATATTATGGCTGGCTTTGCGGCTTCGGGGTATTTTGTTCTCAATCATCAATTCAATTTAATTCCACTGCTTTGGTTGCTATTAGCTACTACTGGTTTATACGGCGGAGGGATTGTATTTAATGATGTATTTGATGCTCAGCTAGATGCTAAAGAACGGCCAGAGCGACCAATTCCCAGTGGTAGAGCCTCTCGAAGTGGAGCAACTTTACTTGGTAGTGTGCTTTTAAGTGTAGGCGTAGCGGCAGCAGTTCAAGTGTCTTGGTTGAGTGCTAGTGTGGCTGTGGCGATCGCGTCCTTCGCTCTGTTGTATGATGCTTTTGGTAAGCATCACCCGATTCTTGGCCCTATCAATATGGGAGTTTGCCGGGGAGGTAACTTATTACTGGGTGCAAGTGTCTTACCAATGGTACTTAAAGAATATTGGTTTTTAGCTTTGATTCCTATAGTGTACATTGCTGCAATCACTATCCTCAGTCGAGGTGAAGTACACGGGGCAAAGTTGAACACTGCTGTAGTCGCATTATCGCTAATTTTCATAGTCATTGCCGGACTTTTAGGGTTAGGGCTGTTACCAGATTATCAACTCCTCACAGCATTACCGTTTGTAGTTGTGTTTGCTGGGCGGGTGTTGTTGCCTTTTATCCAAGCAGTACGCGAACCTACACCAGAGCAAATCCGTATTGCAGTTAAAGCTGGAGTTTTATCATTGATTGTTTTAGATAGTACTGTGGCTGCGGGTTTTGCAGGTTTGCTCTATGGGTTGCTGGTTCTGGGTTTGTTACCAATTTCCGTAAAACTGGCACAAGTGTTTGCAGTTACTTAAAGCATAAATTTTACAATTTGGGCTGATATGTATTGGCGATTACGGGACGAATTATGGGGACAAAGTTTTGTCAGTGGTCAGTAGTAAAGATGTTTTAAGACCATCCACTCTGAGGTTAGGGTATTAAACCAGATTAAAAACAACTAACAACTGACAACTGACCCGCGTAGCGTAATAAAGCCAATGTTTTTAAGATGCTTTTAGGAAATTAATAGCTCATGCACATTTTGATTTATTCTTACAACTATCATCCAGAGCCAATTGGAATTGCGCCCTTGATGACTGAACTAGCAGAAGGGCTGGTAGAACGGGGTCATGAAGTACGGGTAATTACAGGAATGCCCAATTATCCCCAGCGCCAGATTTACGACGGCTACAAGGGTAAGTTGTATGTTAACGAACAAAAAAATGGTGTTAAGATTCAACGCAGCTACCTACGAATAAAATCTAAACCCAATCTGATAGACCGATTGTTATTAGAATTAAGCTTTGTTTTTACAAGTTTGCCACAAGCTCTTAAAGGCCAGCGGCCTGATGTAATTCTTTTAACAGTACCACCGCTATTAGTTTGTTTACCTGCAACTTTACTTGGTTGGTTATACAACTGCCCAGTAGTATTAAATGTGCAAGATATTCTTCCTGAAGCGGCTGTGCGTGTAGGGCTAATCAAAAATAAATTAATAATTCGGGCTTTTGAAACTTTAGAAAAATTTGCTTATCGTACTGCCCATACTATTAGCGTAATTGCCGATGGCTTTGTGGATAATTTAGTTCAAAAAAATGTACCCGCAAATAAAATTGCCTGTATTCCCAATTGGGTAAATCTTAATTTTATTAAGCCTTTGTCGAAGCAGAATAACTCTTGGAGAAGCGCCCATCAATTAGATAATAAGTTTGTGGTACTTTATTCCGGTAATATTGCTCTTACTCAAGGTTTAGAAACAGTTGTAGAAGCAGCAGTTCGCTTGCGCCATATCAAAGACATTGCTTTTGTGATTGCTGGTGAATCGAAAGCGCTGGAAAGATTACAGCAACATTGTCTTAATTGTGGAGCAGATAATGTATTGCTCGTGCCTCTACAACCACGAGAAAAACTACCACAAATGTTAGCAGCAGCAGATGTAGGTTTGATTGTACAAAAAAGTAATGTAATTTCTTTTAATATGCCTTCTAAAATACCACTGTTGCTAGCTAGTGGCCGCCCAATTGTCGGTTCAGTTCCTGACACTGGTACTGCTGCTAAAGCTATCAAACAAAGTGGTGGCGGCATAGTTGTGCAACCAGAATCACCTGAATCTTTGGCTAATGCAGTACAGAATTTATATGAAAATCCAGTTTTAGCAGCGCAGCTTGGTGACAAAGGCAGAAAGTTTGCAGTTAAAAACTATGCTTTTGAACAGGCGCTAGATAGTTATGAACAGTTATTTACTGATGTGATTGCTAACCGAGCTACAAATTTGGAGATTTCGCCCAAATTCATTTCTAAAGAATCACTTGCTGATATTTGAAAATTGGGGATAGAAAAAATGCCTTTGAAAGCCATCACCCTTAAGCCTAAATTAGTTAATCATGTCAGACCCAGAAGAGTTACTATTATCGGTGGACGTGGCAGAATGGGAAGATTATTTAAAGAGCAGCTTTCAGCGGTAGGTCATAACGTTAGTGTTCTGGAACAAGAAGATTGGGAAGATGCAGAACAACTGTTAAATCCGGCAGAATTAGTATTAGTATCTGTTCCCATTGCATATACAGTTGATGTTATTAAACGAGCAGCTAAATATTTAAATCCAACTACAGCTTTGTGTGACATCACAAGTATTAAAACCCAGCCAACTCAAGCAATGCTCGCATCTCATTGTGGCCCTGTTATGGGTTTACATCCGATGTTTGGGCCAAATATCACATCGTTTTTACAACAAAAAGTGGTGGTCTGTCCAGGAAGAAACGATGATTCATTTCAATGGTTATTAGAGTTGATTAAAAGTCAGGGAGGAGAGTTAATTGTTTGCACGCCTGAAGAACACGACAAGATGATGGTAGTTATTCAAGCAACGCAGCACTTTTGTAGATTTAGTATTGGCGTTTTTTTAGCAGCAGTAAATATTGATATCGACAGGAGTTTAACAATGTCAACTCCTAGCTATCGCCAAGAAATTGATATTTTGAAACGTTTGTTTGCTCAAAATCCTAATTTATGCATTGACATCATGCTAGCTTCAGAAGAAAGATGTCAAGCAATTAGTTCTTTAGCTGATAACTATAACCGCTTGGCAAGATTGGTAGAAAATAAAGATAGAGCTGCGTTAGTTCAAGAGTTTGAAAATACTCAAAGATTTTTTGAATAGAATATGAAATAAAAAAAATAGCATTTTAAAACTCTTACTCTCTGCGACTCTGCGTCTCTGCGTGAGAAAAAAGATGTGATGATTTCACGGAATAACTATGTTAATCGATATTTTTCATGATACCGTTTGCCCCTGGTGTCGAATTGGAAAAAAGCATCTTTTTGATGCATTAGCACAATGGCAATCAGAAGCAGTAAATATCAACTGGCATCCTTTTCTGCTCGATGATACTGTTCCTGCTTGTGGGTATGAATTTCGTAGTTTTATGCAAACAAGAAAAGGTCTAAGAATTGAACAACTCCAGTCTATGTTTGATTATGTGCGACTAGTAGGGGAGGCTGCTGGAGTTAAGCTAGATTTTAATAAAATCCGTTTGGCTGTTAATACTAAGCTTTCCCATCGATTAATTGCTTTAGCACCAACAAATATCAGAAATAATGTTGTAGAAGCAATTTATCAAGCTTACTTTGAAGATGGTTTGAACATTGGAGATATTAATGTTTTAGTTACTATAGGTACAGGTTATCAAATGGATGCTACCGAATTGCGATCGCAGTTAAATAATCAAGCTGCAATTGGGGCAATTGTCACTGAATCAACGTTAGTGCGATCGCATGGTATTACCAGTGTACCTTTCTTCGTGATCAACAAGAAAGTTAAGGTGAACGGTTCTCATTCCGTTGAGGGTTTTCTCCAAGCTTTCAATACTGCTGCACTTCAGGATATAAAAAGATGATTTTAGATATTAAACAAAAAAAGACATTTAATCTGCAACCAATTAATCAACGTGTGGCAGTTAGTTTCAATTATGAGATTTACTTTACTAATAATCTATTTGAGTTAAAAAATCCGACGTTGGCGCAAGTAATTACAGCCGATGAAGAACAAAAACCAAAGAAGGTATTAGCAGTAGTAGATGCAGGTTTATTAACTTTTTGTCCTGATTTACTCAAGCAATTGACAGCTTATAGCAAGTTTTATGCAGAAGTAATCACACTGGCTGTAGAACCGATGATAGTTCCAGGTGGCGAAGCTGCAAAAAATGATCCCACTTTGGTAGAACAAATCCATCAACAAATTGAAGCAGCTAGATTATGTCGCCACTCTTATATCTTGGCAATTGGCGGTGGGGCTGTGCTGGATTTGGTAGGATATGCAGCTGCAACTGCTCATCGAGGGATTCGTTTGATTCGGGTTCCGACGACGGTGTTAGCACAAAATGATTCCGGGGTGGGAGTCAAAAACGGTATTAATGCTTTTGGGAAAAAGAATTTTCTCGGTACATTCGCCCCACCTTATGCAGTCATTAATGATTTTACCTTTTTGACAACCTTAAGCGATCGCGATTGGCGTTCTGGAATTGCAGAGGCGCTGAAAGTCGCCCTGATTAAGGATGCTAACTTTTTTGATTTTATCCATAGCCACAGCGTTGCCCTTGTGCGTCGAGATATGGACATTATGCAACAAGTGATTTATCGTTGCGCCCAGCTACATCTAGAACATATTGCTAATAGTGGCGATGCTTTTGAAATGGGTTCATCCCGCCCTTTAGATTTTGGCCATTGGGCGGCGCATAAACTAGAGCATTTGACAAATTATAGTTTACGTCATGGCGAAGCAGTGGCGATCGGTATTGCTTTGGATAGCACTTATTCTTATCTTTTAGGGCTACTTGATGGTTCGGAATGGCAACAAATATTGCATACGTTGTCAGTGTTGGGTTTCACTTTGTATTTGCCTGAGTTGGCAGATTTTCAGAGGGTGTTTGAGGGTTTGACTGAGTTTCGGGAACATTTGGGGGGCGAGTTAACTTTGACGTTGTTGGAGGGTGTTGGGAAGGGTGTTGAGGTGCATGAGGTGGATTTGAGTTTGTATAAGGAAGCTATTTTGTTGTTGGAGGGCGGGTAAGTTTTCGGGCTACGCCCCGCTTTGCTAACACGCAGAGGCGCAGAGAAGATAGTTTTCTTTGTGTCTTTGTGTCTTCGTGGTTCAAAAACATCAAATTAAAGTGGATAAATATGAAGGTTGGAACTAATAATAATTTTCATTTGACTTATTGTACTAATGTTCACCCTGGGGAAGAATGGGGTCAGGTTTTTACTAATTTAAAGCAGTATATTCCACCTCTTAAAGCCCGATTGGCAGCGGGTAAATCTTTCGGGATTGGGTTACGTTTGGCTGAGGTAGCAGCTAGGGAGTTGTTAGAGGGGAATGCTTTAAGTGAGTTTCAATTGTGGTTGAGGGAAGAAGATTTATATGTGTTTACTTTGAATGGTTTTCCCTACGGAAAATTTCATCACCAAGTTGTGAAAGACCAAGTTTATGCGCCGGATTGGTCACAGCAGGAACGATTGGATTATACTTTACAACTAACAAGTATTTTGGCAGCGTTATTGCCTGATAAAACTGAAGGTAGTATTTCTACATTGCCGTTGTCTTATAAACCTTGGTACAAGGGGAATCAACTTGTTCAAGCACACGTTATGGATAGCTCTAGTCTCCACATAGCGGAGGTTGTGGCTCGGATGATAGATATTTATGCTGAACAAGGAAAACTCCTACACCTGGATTTGGAACCTGAACCAGATGGATTAATAGAAAATGCTGCTGAAGTAATTGATTATTTTCAAATGCATTTATTACCTATTGGTGGTGATTATTTAGTTAAACATTTAGGTATTTCGCAAATCGCGGCTGAAAATCATTTATTAAACCATGTGCGGGTTTGTTACGACACTTGCCATTTTGCTGTTGAATATGAAAATCCTGTTGCAGTTTTTGAACAATTTCAAGCAGCAGGGATTCAAGTTGGGAAGATTCAAATTAGTGCTGCATTGCAGGTGACGATACCAGACAATTCTGAACAACGCCGTCAGCTAACAGAACGATTGAATCCTTTTGCAGAATCAACATATTTACACCAAGTAATTGCTCGTGATATGTATGGGCGATCGCGTCATTATCGAGACTTAGAAACTGCTTTACCCAATCTCAAAGATACCATAGATCGTGAGTGGCGGATTCACTTTCATGTTCCGTTGTTTATCCGCGATTACCCACTATTGCAGTCTACCCAAGATGATATTATTACCGTATTGAATCTGCTACAAAATCGCCAAACCTGCACCCATTTAGAAATTGAAACCTACACATGGGAAGTCTTACCAGAAGACATGAAACTCGATTTATCAGCATCAATTCAACGCGAATACGAATGGGTACTATCCAAATTGTTAGTAAAATCCTTAGTTGCTAGTAATTAATAAAACTCAGAACTTACGCAAAAACTCTCTAAAACCCTCTTTACTTTGTGATCTCTGCGTCCTTTGCGGTTCGTTTCCATGCAAAAAACTGTTGTCCTCAACGTAGTCGGCTTAACACCCAGCCTTTTAGGTAAACACACACCTTTTCTTTCTAATTGGGCAAGAAAAGGCCAAGTCATCCCCATTACACCCGTATTACCCGCCGTTACCTGCACAGCCCAAGCAACTTATCTCACCGGAAAATTACCCAGCGAACATGGAATTGTCGGTAATGGTTGGTACTTTCGAGATGAGTGTGAAATTAAATTTTGGCGACAGTCTAATAAACTTGTCCAAACTCCCAAACTGTGGGAAATGGCCAAAGCGATAGATCCTAATTTCACCTGCGCCAACTTGTTCTGGTGGTACAATATGTACTCATCGGTAGACTATGCAGTTACCCCCAGACCGATGTATCCTGCTGATGGGCGGAAAATTCCTGATATTTATACACAACCGGGAAATTTGCGATCGCAATTACAAGCCGATCTTGGTGAATTTCCTTTGTTTAATTTCTGGGGGCCTAACACATCTATTGCTGCTACCCAATGGATTGCAGATGCAGCTAAGTGGGTCGAAGAACATCATAATCCCACACTGTCACTAGTTTATTTACCACATCTTGATTATTGTTTACAAAAGTTTGGCCCTGATGTAGATAAAGTAGCTGAGGATTTACAAGCCATTGATGCAGTTTGTGGCGACTTGATTCAATATTACGAAAATCGCGGCGCTGAAGTCATTGTTTTATCTGAATACGGAATTACATCAGTATCTAAACCAGTTCACCTCAATCGGATGTTGCGAGAACAAGGCTTGCTAACGGTGCGAGAAGAACTCGGACGAGAATTATTAGATGCTGGTGCGAGTAAAGCTTTTGCTGTCGCAGATCATCAACTTGCTCATGTTTATGTTAACGATCCGTTTTATATCCCGAAAGTGCGATCGCTTTTAGAAGAAACTGAAGGAGTTGCTTACATTTTAGATGATACCAAAAAGTCAGCTTATGGTTTGGCTCATTCTAGATCAGGAGAATTAATCGCAGTCGCTCAATCAGATGCTTGGTTTACTTATTATTATTGGCTTGATGAGCGTCGCGCCCCCGATTTTGCCAACACTGTCGATATTCACCGCAAACCCGGTTATGATCCTGTAGAACTTTTTCTTGACCCCAAAATTAAATTTCCTAAGGCAAAAGTTGGACTCAAGCTTTTAAAGAAACAATTGGGATTTCGCTATTTGATGGATGTTATTCCTTTGGATGCTTCTTTAGTGCGTGGTTCTCATGGTTGTTTTCCACCTTCTCCTGCTGAAGGGCCATTATTGATTAGCAATCAAGCTCACTTATTAGACACTGATTCAATCCAAGCAAGTGATATTTGTCAAGTAATTTTAGGACATTTAATTAAAGAGGGCAATACTTAACTTTGTTAGTGGATAAGATATTTACTAAAAATACTTTTTATCTAACCATAGGAGGAGGCATGAATTTAAAATTAGAATTTTATAGCTTGTCCTAAAAAAGCATCATTTAAGAACGAATAAATTGACACCTCAATCGAAAAAAATATCAATGTGTTACCTGCATGATGTTTAGTACAATTTAATTATCAAAAGCAGAAGTCTTTTAATTACTTTTTTAAAACTAATATCTGGATGAGGACAATTCATAGACTGCTTGCAAAAGTCACGGTTTATAAAGAATCAACCGTTAATGTAAGTTGATAATCACTTATGCAAGAAGTCTTGTAGTTAAATTGATATTTAAATGAATTATAGTTAATGGCTTTTGACTAATAACTATTGCAGAGAAATTATCTATGATTGTTGATTCCCACTCCTATACAACCCTTGGTGGTGTTCGTGTTTCTCGCTCCATCACAGAAGTTAAGATGGATACGGCTCTCGAAGAGATTCTATTTCATTTAAATTCTCAACGAGGAGGTTTGCTAAACAGTAGTTACGAATATCCAGGTAGATATAAAAGATGGGCAATTGGATTTGTCAATCCGCCACTAGAATTGACAACCAAAGAAAATAATTTTACCGTAACAGCCCTCAATGATCGCGGTCAAATTCTTCTACCTTTATTTTTAGAGAAGCTATCACAATTACAACAAGTTGAGGATATAAGCCAAGATCACAACTGCATCACAGGATTGGTTAAACCCACTAAACAATTCTTTGCTGAGGAAGAACGCAGTAAACAACCTTCGGCATTTACAGTCGTGCGGGAAATCCTCCATACTTTCTCTAGTCATGAAGACGAACATCTAGGATTGTATGGTGCGTTTGGTTATGACTTGGTTTTTCAGTTTGAACCAATTTCTCAATGTTTAGAACGTCCTACAGACCAGCGTGATTTATTACTTTATTTACCTGATGAACTAATAGTAATTGATTATTATCAACAACGGGCATTTTGTCTGCGATACGAATTTGAAACAAAGTATGGTAATACTTGCAATTTGCCTAGAACAGGTGAATCAATTGATTATCGCGGTAAAAATTTAGTTCCATCTCAAGTTGCTGACCATCGAGTCGGCGAATATGCTAAGTATCAAGTTGAAACTGCTCTTGATTATTTCCGCCGAGGCGATTTATTTGAAGTAGTTCCGAGTCAAAGTTTTTTTGCAGCTTGTGAAGAGGAACCAAGCAAATTATTTGAAACTTTAAAGCAAATAAACCCTAGTCCTTATGGATTTATTTTTAACTTAGGTGGAGAATACATCATTGGTGCATCTCCAGAAATGTTTGTGCGAGTTGAGGGTAAGCGTGTAGAAACTTGTCCGATTAGTGGCACTATTACTCGTGGACAAGATGCCATTGATGATGCTGTGCAGATTCGTCAGTTACTCAATTCACACAAAGATGAAGCTGAGTTGACTATGTGTACAGACGTTGATCGCAATGACAAATCCCGAATTTGTGAACCTGGTTCGGTACAAGTGATTGGTCGTCGCCAAATTGAATTATACAGTCACCTGATCCATACAGTCGATCATGTTGAAGGTACACTGCGATCGCAATTTGACGCTTTAGATGCCTTTCTCAGTCATACTTGGGCAGTGACAGTCACCGGCGCACCCAAAAGAGCTGCTATAGAATTTATCGAACAGCACGAACGCAGCGCCAGACGTTGGTATGGTGGAGCCGTAGGTTATTTAAACTTTAACGGCAACTTAAACACTGGCTTAATCTTGCGGACAATTCGCTTACAAGATGCGATCGCGGAAGTGCGAGTTGGTGCTACAGTTCTTTATGATTCCATACCCCAAGCCGAAGAACAAGAAACTATTACCAAAGCTGCGGCTTTATTTGAGACAATTCGCCGCGTTAAGCAAACTAACGAGAAAACAGGCGATCGCACTCCTATACAATTAAGTCAAAGCATCCCCAATGTAGAATCTGGCAAACGTGTTTTACTAATAGATCACGAAGACTCATTTGTACATACACTAGCCAATTACATCCGTCAAACAGGTGCAAGTGTCAAAACCTTACGTCACGGCTTTTGCGAATCACTCTTCGATACAGAACGCCCTGATTTAGTTGTATTATCTCCTGGCCCTGGTAGACCAAGTGATTTTCGAGTTCCAGAGATGGTTCACGCTTGTATCCGTCGCCAAATTCCCATTTTTGGAGTTTGTTTAGGACTACAAGGCATCGTCGAGGCTTTTGGTGGAGAACTTGGAGTTCTCAACTATCCTCAACATGGTAAATCTTCACGGATTTTCGTCACCGATTCAGATTCTGTTCTCTTTCAAGACTTACCAGAATCCTTTACAGTCGGTAGATACCACTCATTGTTTGCCATCCCCCAACAGTTGCCAAAAGAACTTAAGGTTACAGCGATTTCTGATGATGACGTAATTATGGCCATAGAACATCAGACACTTCCGATTGCTGCTGTACAGTTTCATCCAGAATCAATTATGACCTTAACTGGAAAAGTTGGTTTGGCAATGATTCAAAACGTGGTACATAAATATACACAAACTAAAGAGTTAATAGGGCGTAGGGCATAGGGCATGGGGCATAGGGCATTGGAACTTCTTGCTTCCCCTGCTCCCCCTGCTTGCGGTCACTGAGCGTCTTGTACTGAGCAAAGCCGAAGTGCTGCTCCCCCTGCTCTCTACTCCTTCATCCGATTTATGATTAACAAAACTGCTCCTCCTAGCCATATTCTTGAAGAAATTGTGCGGTATAAAAAGCAGGAAGTTGCTCAAATGCAGCAAGCACTGCCTTTAACTTCTTTGCAAAACAAGTTAAATTCTGCCGCGCCTGTACGAAATTTCTTGAGTGCTTTGCAACAAAACCCTAGTCAACCTAGCTTAATTGCTGAAGTTAAAAAAGCGTCACCCAGTCGTGGAGTAATCCGAGAGGATTTTGACCCAGTAGCTATTGCTCAAGCTTATGAACGAGGTGGCGCGGCTTGCCTATCGATTTTGACTGACGAGAAGTTTTTTCAAGGCAGTTTTGTTAATTTGCGGGCTGTGCGATCGCAAGTTGCATTACCTGTACTGTGTAAGGAGTTCATCATTGACCCTTATCAAATTTATTTAGCACGAACCGCCGGCGCTGATGCAGTATTATTGATTGCTGCTATATTGAGCGATAGAGAACTCCAGGACTTTCTGCAAGTGATTCACGACTTAGGCATGAATGCGCTGGTAGAAGTCCATACTATCACTGAACTAGATCGGGTGCTGAAACTTCAAGACATCCGTTTAGTAGGAATCAACAACCGCAATTTAGACAATTTTACAGTTGATGTAGCCACAACACAGTTACTTTTGGCACAACGACACAAACAAATGCAAAACTTGGGGATAACCGTTGTCAGTGAGTCAGGATTATATACACCCGCTGATTTATCTCTTGTCGCTGAGGCTGGGGCGCGGGCGGTTTTAGTAGGAGAATCTTTAATCAAGCAAAGCGATATAGAGCAAGCTGTGCGTAATCTTCTGATCTTAGCGTCTTAGTGCCGAATGGCACTAAGACACCAAGTATTTTCAAATCAATTAAAATTAAATTCAAAATGACTTCTATCTCTGCTTACTTTCAAATTTTACGCGATCGCCAACAGTGTGCTTTAATTCCCTTTATCACCGCTGGCGATCCTGACTTAGAAACCACTGCCGAAGCTTTACGCATCTTAGATCGCAATGGTGCTGACTTCATCGAGTTGGGTGTTCCCTACTCCGACCCCTTAGCAGATGGGCCAGTAATTCAAGCCGCTGCTACTCGCGCTTTGCAAAGAGGCACAAAATTAGAGCAAGTTCTCCAGATGTTGGAAACTGTCAGTCCTAGCCTGAAAGCGCCAATCATCTTATTTACTTACTACAACCCCATTTTGCACCGGGGTATTAAGACCTTTTTAACCCAAATTGCTGCCGCTGGAGTGCAAGGGTTAGTAGTACCAGATTTACCCTTAGAAGAAGCAGAACAATTAATACAGACTGCTGCCTCCTTTGAAATCGAAGTAATTTTACTTGTAGCGCCTACCAGTTCTCAAGATCGGATTATGGCGATCGCCCGTCAATCTCAGGGATTTATCTATCTAGTCAGTGTAACAGGTGTTACAGGTGTCCGCGCTCAAATCCAAGACCGCGTTAAACATTTAATCACAGACTTACGTAGCGTTACCGACAAACCCATCGGCGTTGGTTTTGGCATCTCAGGAGCAGAACAAGCACATCAAATTAGAGAATGGGGTGCAGACGCAGTAATTGTTGGTAGTGCCTTCGTCAAACGCCTAGCCCAAGGTACTCCCACCGAAGGACTACAAGCCGTAGAACAACTTTGCCAAGAACTCAAAATAGCCATTACCCCCGCATCCCTGCAACAAGTGGGTGCTGCTAAGTAAAACTCTGCGCTCCTTTGGGTTTAAAAACTCTAATCTCTGCGCCTCTGCGTGAGCTTTTTCTAAAAAGAGAAAGAGTAACGTAGACGCGCAGCGGCTTGCCGCAGGCTACCGCCATCGCGCAGCGTCTCGTTAGAGAAGGACGCAGAGGACACAAAGGAAGAAATACAAGTGCAATTTGTCGAAAATATAAAGGACTTTAACCAGTGGTAAGCGTACAAGACATCAAAACTGCAACTCAACAACCAGACTCTCTAGGCAGATTTGGCAAATTCGGCGGTAAATACGTCCCCGAAACCTTAATGCCCGCCCTAGCAGAATTAGAAACAGCATATCAACAATATCGCCACGACCCCAGCTTTCAAGCCCAACTACAAAACCTCCTACGAGATTACGTCGGACGACCCAACCCCTTATATTTTGCTGAACGCCTCACAAAACATCACGCTAGACCTGATGGCACAGGAGCGCAAATTTACTTAAAGCGTGAAGACTTAAATCATACAGGCGCTCACAAAATTAATAACGCCCTAGCTCAAGCACTACTAGCCAAACGCATGGGTAAACAGAGGATTATTGCCGAAACCGGAGCCGGACAGCACGGAGTAGCAACTGCAACCGTATGTGCGCTATTTGGTTTAGAATGCGTAATTTACATGGGCATCCATGATATGGGACGACAATCCCTGAACGTGTTTCGGATGAAGTTGATGGGGGCAGAAGTTCGCCCAGTAGAAGCAGGTACAGGAACCCTCAAAGATGCCACCTCAGAAGCGATTCGGGATTGGGTGACGAATGTCGAAACCACCCATTACATCTTAGGTTCGGTAGCTGGCCCCCATCCCTACCCGATGATGGTGCGTGATTTCCATGCCGTAATTGGTCAAGAAACTCGCGCTCAATGTCAAGAAAAATGGGGAGGACTACCAGATATTTTACTCGCTTGTGTGGGTGGTGGTTCCAATGCAATGGGGCTATTTCATGAATTTATGGATGAACCTTCTGTACGGATGATTGGAGTAGAAGCCGCCGGCGAAGGTGTAGATACCCAAAAACACGCAGCAACTCTAACTCTAGGAAAAGTTGGAGTTCTGCACGGTGCAATGAGTTACCTACTGCAAGATGATGATGGTCAAATAGTGGAAGCACATTCAATTAGTGCAGGGCTTGACTATCCTGGCGTGGGGCCGGAGCATAGTTATCTTAAAGATCTAGGTCGTGCCGAATATTACAGCGTTACAGATCAACAGGCTTTAGATGCATTTCAAAAGCTTTCGCAACTAGAAGGAATTATCCCAGCTTTAGAAACTGCTCATGCGATCGCATATCTGGAAACCCTTTGTCCTCAGTTAAAAGGCAATCCCAAAATCGTGATCAATTGCTCAGGACGTGGTGATAAGGATGTGCAAACTGTGGCAAAAATTCTCAATCATTAAGTCGTAGTAAACAGTTTAGGGCTTCAAAAATAAAGGACTAAAGTCCTTACTACAAACTATTGACTATTAATTATGATCACTGCAACTCAAACTCCACCTGATAACATCTCTGTAACTGTTGATGATTACGACTGGCCAAGTTTATTACAACAGTTGTTTGCTCGGCAATCTTTAACTCGCACTCAAGCTGCGGATTTAATGCAAGGTTGGCTTCAAGATGCTATTCCTCCCGTATTATCAGGGGCAATTTTAGCGGCAATTCAAGCCAAAGGCGTATCTACTGACGAATTAGTAGGCATGGCCAGTGTCTTACAATCTCAATCTTCCCCTACTCCCCATTATCCATTTCCCTTAATTGACACCTGTGGAACTGGTGGAGATGGCGCTTCAACCTTTAATATTTCCACTGCTGTAGCTTTTGTGGCTGCGGCTGCTGGGGTAAAAGTTGCCAAACATGGTAATCGTTCCGCATCTAGTAAGACTGGTTCTGCTGATGTATTGGAAGCTTTGGGTGTCAATCTCAATGCTAGCCCTGAGAAGGTGCGAGCAGCAGTAGGGGAAATTGGGATCACGTTTTTGTTTGCTCCTGGTTGGCATCCGGCACTGAAGGCAGTAACTGCTTTACGAAAAACTTTGAAGGTGCGGACTATTTTTAATCTGCTGGGGCCTTTAGTTAATCCTATGAGACCGACGGGGCAAATTATTGGTGTCAATGATCCGCTGTTAATCGAAGAAATTGCTCAAACTTTATCACAATTGGGATGCCGAACTGCGATCGCTCTCCACGGACGCGAACGTTTAGACGAGGCTGGTTTGGCAGCTGTGACTGATTTAGCTGTACTCCAAGATAAAAAGGTGCGCTGTCTAACTCTCAATCCTCAAGAATTGGGTTTGAGTCCTGCACCAACTACAGCGTTGCGGGGTGGAGATGTCCAAGAAAATGCCGAAATCCTCAAAGCAGTTTTGCAAGGTAAAGGTACTCAAGCACAGCAAGATGTAGTTGCTTTAAATACAGCCTTAGCTCTGCAAGTTGGTGAGGCGATCGATGGCGAAACCGATATTTTAGCAGGTTGTGTTAAAGGTATTGTCCTAGCTAAAGAAGTTCTACGAAGCGGCGCTGCTTGGACAAAACTATCACAACTCGCAGAATTTTTACACGATTCTTGACCACTAACAACTAACAAAGGAAAAATCAAATGATTATAGTACTTAAAACTGGTACACCTGCTGACGAAATTACTCGCCTGAGCCAAGAACTAAGTGACACTTGGGGAGTAAAAGTAGAAAAAAGCATCGGCAAGCATAAAGTTGTTTTAGGAATGATTGGTGAAACTGCAACTCTTGATCGGCTGCAAATCCAGGAGTTTAGCCCTTGGATTGAACAAGTATTGCGAGTAGAAAAACCTTTCAAACGAGTTAGTAAAGAGTTCCGCAATGGAGAAGCTAGCGAGGTTGTTGTACCGACACCTAACGGTCACGTTTATTTCGGAGAACATCATCCGATTGTGGTGGTAGCTGGCCCTTGTTCTGTAGAAAATGAGGCGATGATTGTAGAGACAGCAAAGCGCGTAAAGACCGCAGGAGCAAAGTTTCTCCGTGGGGGAGCTTACAAACCCCGCACCTCACCTTATGCGTTTCAAGGTTATGGTGAAAGCGCCTTAGATTTATTAGCCGCAGCTCGTGAAGCTACAGGTTTAGGTATCATCACAGAATTAATGGATGCTGCTGATTTACCAGCAGTAGCGAGAGTTGCTGATATTATCCAAATCGGTGCGAGAAATATGCACAACTTCTCGTTACTGAAAAAAGTCGGCGCTCAAGATAAACCCATACTGCTGAAGCGGGGAATGTCTGCCACCATTGACGAGTGGTTAATGGCAGCAGAGTATATTTTGGCATCAGGAAACCCCAATGTAATTCTTTGCGAACGGGGAATTAGAACTTTTGATGGTAAATATGCCCGGAACACCTTAGATTTATCAGTACTTCCGGTATTGCGATCGCTTACTCATTTACCAATCATGATCGATCCTAGTCATGGTACTGGTAGATCAGAATATGTTGCGCCGATGGCAATGGCTGCGATCGCAGCTGGTACAGATGCTTTAATGATTGAAGTTCACCCCAATCCAGCCAAAGCTTTATCTGATGGCCCCCAATCTCTCACCCCTGATAAATTTGACCGCTTAGTTCAAGATATGTCAGTGATTGGCAAAGTCGTTAACCGCTGGTCTACGCAGACATCGAAGACTGGTGAACTGTTA
>JBBSOP010000012.1:0-24040 GCA_038259655.1 Chroococcales cyanobacterium | reverse complement strand
ATCAGCCAAGTTAGTCACCTGGGAGTATTGCGGTTGAATGATTGGACTCAAAATAGCCCAAAACAAACTGCGCGTTAAATCGAGTCCAGTTTTCAGCCGAGACTCACGATTTCCAGGAATACCCAACTCTTCAACAATGTCTGTCTCCACCCAAATGCCATGAGCGCCCAACAGAATTTGTGCCATCCATTTAGCTCTGGGTAAGTGACTTGGTGAAGTAATCAACATGACTTTATGCACTCCCCAACGTCGCAGAATTGGAATACCATAATAAAAATTTTCAAAAGTAGAATTCGCACAATTTTCTAACCAAACATTTTCCAACTTTGCCGCTTCCCGCTGAAAAACCATCCATATACAAGGGTCTGGGGAGCCATGAGAAATTAAAATTGGGGTCTGCGGATATTGTGTTACTTTGTGAGCAACATAAATTTCTCGGCGAATACTACCACCTAATACAAAAAATCCATCTACTGGCTTGGAAGAAGCGAAAACTAGGGTTATAGTGATGCAAATCATCCAAATGACAAAGATTAGACATAAACCAATAGCTAATTTTTGTAACAATTGCCACGTTTTACGAAATTTTATATATCCGAAAACTGATGAAGTTTTAGTAAATTTATGTCTCATCACATTGGTAATCAAAGCTTGGTTAAATCATGACAAAAAGACCTGCTATTAAGTCGGCAAAATGCTATCTTATAAAAATAATATAGGGTGTAAAGATGACACTGGCAAAAGTGTCACATTATTGTCACAGTAAGTTAATAGTGTCATATTAGACTGCCAAAAATCTGGCAAGTGCAGTAATTATTTTTCATAAAATACTGCAAAATTTTAAGGATAATTCCAGGGGGAAAGTGATGAAAATAACATAGTTGAAATTTGAGTATAAAAACTTAAAAATTTCTCCAAAGCCTGATTGCTAGACTGTCAACAATATAATTTAATCCAACTGATATACATGAACCAATCTGCGAAACGTTACTCGCCTCTCCAAGTAGCCTTGATTGGTGGAGCGATCGCCACGACCGCCACCATGTCTGTATTTGGCTCTGCTTGGACTCGGAGCGTCCGGGCTGCCCTACAAGATAGCCCAAAAACCCTAGTTGACCAAGTATGGCAAGTAGTAAATCGTGAATATGTTGATGGCAGTTTTAATCAACAAGATTGGCAAGCAACTAGGCAAAGCCTATTAAGCAAAAACTATTCTTCTAACGAAGAAGCTTATGTAGCCATTCGCGAAGCTTTACAAAAATTGGGTGATCCTTACACGCGGTTTATGGACCCCAAACAGTATGAAGCCTTAACCAACCAAACATCTGGGGAAGTCTCTGGGATTGGCATCCGCATGGAAATGAACGAAAAAACCAAGCGGCTGACTGTTGTAGAACCTATAGAAAACTCTCCAGCGCTCAAAGGTGGAATCAAAGCAGGCGATGAAATTTTGGCAATTGATGGCAAATCCACTCTCGGTATGAAAGTGGATGACGCCTCCAAGCTGATTCGCGGCAAAGCAGGTACTCCTATCACATTGCGCCTGGAACGCATGGGACGGAATGCTTTTGATGTGAAGCTGACACGGGCAACGATTGAAATACCAACAGTAAGTTATAACCTCAAGCAGGAAGGAAATCGACGCGTTGGCTACATTCGTTTACGCGAGTTTAGCGCCCATGCTTCCGATCAAATGCGTCAAGCTATCCGCGATTTAAACGGCAAGAGAGTTGATGCTTTTGTGCTAGATTTGCGGGGTAATCCTGGCGGTTTGTTGCAGGCCAGCATTGAAATTGCCCGGATGTGGCTAGACAATGGTGGGATTGTCCGCACAGTTGATCGCCGAGGAGGCACTGAGGATAGTAAAGCCAATCGCACTGCCTTGACAAAACTCCCCTTAGCGGTATTGGTTGATGGTAATTCAGCTAGTGCTAGTGAGATTTTGACAGGAGCCCTCAAAGATAATAAGCGGGCTGTAGTCATTGGTGGTCAAACCTTTGGCAAAGCATTAGTACAGTCAGTTCACGAATTATCAGATGGTTCTGGTTTGGCTGTCACCATTGCCCACTATTACACTCCCAAGGGAACCGATATTAACCATAAGGGAATTACGCCAGATATCAAACTCGATTTAACAGAAGCCCAAGAGCGTCAATTGGCGACCAACCCAAGTTTAGTTGGCACTAAAAATGATCCGCAATATGCCCGTGCGATCGCAGTTTTATCTGGTAATAACTTCGCCCAGTCTCCAATTATACTACCCAGTCAAACCATGAGCGATCGCGCCAACGATTTGAAACTTTAGCTGAATTAGCATTCCCAAATCGAGATTTAAACAAGTATAAAAGATGTAGACGCTGGAAAAGGCGGCTTTCCGTAGGTTAAGGATAAAATTTTATCCTTCATCCTGCATACTTCATCCTGCATACTTTTATGAATCATCAGCTAGTCGATACAACCACCGCCAACAGCTTCTTGCCAATGGTTTCGGTGGTTGTTCCTATTTATAACGGTGAGACAGATTTACCAGAATTAATTAGTTGTCTTTTGTCTCAAACTTACCCAAAAGATCGCGTAGAGTACTTACTTGTAGACAATAATAGTAGCGATCGCACTCTCACGTACCTTAAAACATCTGCTGAAAATAGCGCAATTACAATTCGCCCTTTCAGCGAAAATCAAATTCAAAGCTCTTACGCTGCTCGTAATACTGGCATTCGCGCTGCTATCGGCGAAATTATTGCTTTTACAGATGCCGATTGCCGTCCGCAACCACAATGGTTAAAATCATTAATCCAGCCTTTTGTCAAGCAAGATGTGGTTATTGTTGCAGGTGAAGTTGTCGCCTTACCCGGTAACAGTCTTTTAGAACAACACGCCAATAGCCAAGAAACTTTATCACAAAAGCATACTCTTGGCCATTCCTTTTGTCCCTATGGTCAAACCGCTAATTTAGCCATTCGACGTATTGCTTTAGAAAAAGTGGGTTTATTTCGTCCTTATCTCACCACTGGCGGCGATGCAGATATCTGTTGGCGGATTCTGCAAGAACATATTGGTAGTTGGGAATTTGTTCCAGAAGCGATCGTGCAGCACCATCACCGCACCACATTTAAGGAGTTAAAAAGTCAATGGCGGCGTTATGGACGCTCAAACCGCTATCTGCATGAGTTGCACGGTGTAGAATTAATGCGGGAAATTACTCTGAAAGAATGCGGCTATCGCTTGGTACGTTGGTTATTGAAAGAAGTACCTAAAGATAGTATAAAGGCGATCGCAGGTAAAGCCACCCTTGTAGATATCTTAAATACTCCTATAGGGTTGTTCACTGCCATAGCGCGTTACTCTGGGCAGCAGAAGGCTAAACTGCCAGAAAATGCCAAAATAATAGACCGATTATAAAAATCAGAGGACTGATCAGAGAATACCTCTTAAATCTAATACAAAACCGGGCAGTACCTCCTCTTTTGATAATTGATAAATTTCATGAGATTTTGAGATTATGAGTATCCAAGTTCAAAGAACCAAGAGCGATCGCCGATCATCCTTGTTCATCTATTGCTAATGAATTTTCCTGGATTCTCTTGTCCAATTGCTGTCAACTTTCGCTAAATTGGAAACAGGTAAACTCAAGGAAACTTTAAATGTCAGCACAATTGTTACTGGTGGAT
Organism: Chroococcales cyanobacterium; assembly: GCA_038259655.1. GTDB lineage: Bacteria > Cyanobacteriota > Cyanobacteriia > Cyanobacteriales > Nostocaceae > Halotia. Next base: position 20,369 of record JBBSOP010000012.1, on the reverse strand, counting down.
GATGAACCAGGATTGCGGGAAGCCGTGAAAGATTATTTACAAGAAAGCGGTTTCAGCGTTCAAGTCGCCAGTAACGCCCGTGAGGGTTGGGATTTGATGCAGCAAAATACACCTGACTTGGTGATTTCTGATATTATGATGCCTCAGGTAGATGGCTATCAGTTCCTTAAGCAACTACGAGAAGATCCCCGCTTCCAATCACTTCCAGTAGTGTTTTTAACAGCTAAAGGCATGACAGGCGATCGCATCCAAGGTTATCAGGCTGGTGTTGATGCTTATCTACCCAAACCCTTCGATCCAGATGAGTTAGTAGCAATAGTAGAAAATTTACTGACTCGGCGCACAGCCAAGCCTCAAGCTACGGGTGAAGAAGGCGAAACTCCTGATATTGCGGAACTAGCTAATCAAATTGCCCAAATTAAAGCTTTATTAACCCAAAGAAGTGCGATCGCTCAATCTCCAACTCCTTTTAAAATCGACTTGACCCCTAGAGAACAAAGCGTTTTAAACTTAGTTGCTGAAGGGTTGATGAATAAAGAAATCGCCCGTCGCTTAGAAACCAGCGTTCGCAATGTAGAAAAATACGTTAGTCGTTTGTTTAGTAAGACTGGCACAAATAGCCGTACCGAGTTAGTTCGTTTTGCGTTAGAACACGGTCTTGCTAAATAGTAGTATATACAAGATAGTCAGGAGAGTTCGTAGTCAGAACTTGAGTCCTTAACTTGAGCGCTACCCTACGGGAACGCTGCGCGAACAGCGCTCACTACAAACCCAGGATAGGAGTAGGAAGTGGAAAAAAGCTTTTAATTTTCCTAAATTTTCTTATACCTAGTAAAGTGATTTTCTTTGTCACACTCACAGCTAATAGTTATTCAAATCGAAATAAAACCCTGGTTAGACAATTGCACTCAAAGATTAATCTTGAAAGACCATAACCTGCTCTGAAAGCAAGTTCATACTTAAATTAATACGCACCCAAGGATGCCCTTTGTATTTAAGGGCTAAAATCCCTTGTAGATGCTTTCTGCGGCTTATGAAAGAGCAGTGTGAACCGACAGCCTGTAGCTCCAGAGTTAGGTTATACAACCAAACCTACGGTTAGAACAAATAAGCTAACTTAAAAATTCACCACTCAAATTAAATTGTCAGCAATTATTGGCTGTTATCAACAGCGTTGCGTAAGCGCATCATTTGGCGGCGCATTTGGGGTGAGGCTTTAAACTCAGAGACTTCTTGAGCTTTGACAGAGGCTTGCAGCGTCTCTAAAAAGTCATCAGAGCCTTCAGTTAAAGCATCTAGCAGCACTTGCAAGAGTTGCTCGCGATCGCCCAATAGGCTTTTTTCTTCAATCAACCGAAATTTGAGATGTATTTCGCACTCATAAACACCTACTTCGATATTGTTTATTTGGCGTGGTAATGCTTTCGAGTTCATAGTCTTGAGGATTCCTGTGGTTTAGTGGTCATGAGAGTGAGGAAACTATATCCTCAGCAAAATTCAAAATTATTTATATTTTTTTGAATCCACGTCCTTAAGTTAAGAATCTTTCTTCAATCCATAGAGTTTGTATTGCATTTCATTCTCCTGTAACTTTTTCTAGCTAGACTCTACACCATCTAAATCGCAATCTTCCACTACCCGATATGGTTTAGGCAAGCCATAACTATTATTCAGTTTTTAAGATTACATACAATAAAGTTTCTGTAAGAACTTGTTGCTGCTTTTTAAAGCTTTTTACATCAACTTTATCTTCAAGTCAAGAATAGTTTGAGATTTTACTGAAATTTTGGTATTTACACGTAAGTAAAAACTCTGTTGTTTTTCAATTTTATTAAAGCCAGAGGTAGCTGCAACATAATTACGTAAAATTACTGGATGTACGTTTTTTTCATCATAAAATTCAGGAGATATTGATAAACAAAATTATCAAAAGTAGATTTTTGCTTTTTCAGGACAATATAGACCTGAAGTCAACATCTTCCGGCAGAGTATCTTACTCTAGCGCCTTTTAGACTTGAGGACTATAAAAAACTGGATAAGTTCTGCTCTAGCAGAATAATTTGACCATCACAGGAAATTTGTAGTTATTCCCAAAAATGGTAATAATTTACCCCGTCATTGTTACGCTAAAAAACTACGGCTGTGACTCTTTACATAATTAAGTTGTAATCAAACCATAAGAATTAGAGAGCAATTAAGCCCAGGTATAGCGTCTACAATGATTTCAGTGTAATCAACCCGAACCTTACACCCTTCTATGGACAACCCAATGCTGCTCAAGTCCACAACCCGGCACATTCGCATTTTTGCGGCAGAAATTGACCGGGATGGCGAACTGATTCCTAGTAATCAGGTCTTAACGTTGGATGTTGACCCAGACAACGAATTCAACTGGAATGAAGATGCCCTACAAAAGATTTATCACAAGTTTGATGAATTGGTAGAAGCATCTAGTGGCGAAGACCTCACGGACTATAACTTACGCCGCGTTGGGTCAGACTTGGAGCATTATTTGCGATCGCTCCTGCAAAAAGGCGAAATCAGTTACAATCTGTCTGCTCGTGTCACCAACTACAGCATGGGACTCCCCCAAGTTGCAGTTGACGAGAAGTAAGTAGATTTAAAACTGACAAGTTGACAAGTTAGGCGTGATAGTTTTTATCACTCCTAACTTTTTAGTAGTTCACCACAATAACTTTGCTGATTTCCTAGTCAGCGGCTCTCACCCTTGAAGTAGTTATTCAAGAGGCTAGAGCCTTTCAACATCAACCTTTCATTACAAAGTTAACCCAAATGGAATATGGGATATATATTCACCTAATTAATACTTTTTTGGCTTTGAAAACTTTAACAATTTCAAATAAATACTTACTGCTATCAGAAAACTTTGATACGTATTTTTCTAATTTAAACAGTGACTATACTTATAATCTTAGAGGTGAGTTTTGTGGCTTTTGTTTGCCTTGAGGACAGGGTCATCAAATAAAAACTTCTCCATTTGTCAACATGGCAAATACTGAATCAAATGAGCAATTGATGCCCCAGATTTAACATAATGTAAAGTCTAGATTTACTGATCGATCAGCGTTCTCAATTCTTAATTAAATTTAATTAATGCTGGAGAAATAATAAACTAAAGAAATATGGGCATTATCTGGCTCTTTGTGATGAGTTAATTTATTAAAACCAAACAGTTATAGATATACCTGGGTTATGCTTTGGTGACAGGGTTAGAGTTAGTAGTTCTGGTGATGTAGAGTCACAGAGCTAGAGAAGCTATCATGAGGCTGTAGGGTTGACTAAGGAGTATGTTCTTTGCATAAGTAAATATGTCAAGTATTTATATCTGCTGGTGTCTCCCAGCTAAAATCATGCTCCAAAATGAGATGCTTCGAGTTCCACAAAAATCAGCGGTCTAGATTGCCGCTACCACATACTGTTGAAGAAATTGCCAATCGCTGATCACTGCGAACACTATGGAAAATGATGCGGCAACGCTCTACTGCCCCAATGAACTTTGTCAGGCTACCAACCCCCTGACTCATAAGTTTTGCCAGCGATGCTCCACACCCCTACCTAAACGTTACCTCTGGGCTGTTGGAGATGGTTTGAGTATGGGTAGCCCTGGAGAAATATTAGCCGATCGCTATTTAGTCATCAATAAATCTGTTGTTTTAGATACTAAACCTGGGTTAGTTCCACAAGGGCTAGAGTTAGAGAATTTGCATGAGATCAAAGCTTATCTAAGGCTAATTCCCTATCGCTTAAATGTACCGCAGGTATATGGAGTGATTCCTCTAACTGATGGTAGTTCCCAAAGAGAAATCTTACTGCTAGAAAAACCGCCGTTGTTGGCAGATCATACGGTTTCAAAAGTGCAGCTATGTAGCCAGTTAACTACTGCTTGGCGCGAAGCCACATCCATGCGTCAACTCAATTGGCTATGGCAGATAGCTCACCTTTGGCAACCTTTTGTGAGTGAAGGTGTCGCATCTAGCTTAATAGAACCCCATGTATTACGAGTAGAAGGGTCTTTAGTTCGCTTACTACAATTGTGTTTTGACTCTTCGATAGAGCCAGACTTAACTTTATTAGGTAAATTTTGGCAAAAATTACAGCCTGAGGCTAAACCAGCCATAGCTGAATTTGTCAACCAAGTTAGTAGTTTTCTGATTGACGGAGAAATCAATTCACCTGAAGTACTAATTGCGATCTTAGATCAGGGATTAGCAGAATTAGGGCGATCGCAAACACCAAAGCTGAAAATTATCACTAAAACTGATACTGGCCCTAGCCGCCAACGTAACGAAGATGCTTGTTACCCACCTAGTGGCACACTTGTAAGCAAACCCCCACAATCCACAGGTTTAGCTATTGTCTGCGATGGTATTGGCGGACATGAAGGAGGTAATGTTGCCTCTAACTTAGCAATTGAAACAATTCAACAACAGGTACAGCAACTAACAAAGGTTCCTTATGATCATATCGAACCTTCCCTGCTGTTAGCTGACTTAGATCAAGCAGTAGCAGTCGCCAACGACAAAATTAGCCAACGCAACGACAGCGAAAATCGCCAAGGTCGTCAACGCATGGGGACAACCTTGGTGATGGCCTTGCCTATAGGCAGCGAAATGTATATTACCCATGTTGGCGATAGTCGTGCCTACTGGATTACACGCCACGGTTGTTATCAAGTTACCCTTGATGATGATGTTGCCTCTCGTGAAGTCCGGCTTGGCTATGCTATTTATCGGGAAGCTGTGGAACAAAGTGGTTCTGGCTCTCTCGTCCAAGCCTTAGGAATGAGTCCCAGTAACTCATTACATCCCACCTCCCAAAGATTTATTCTCGATGAAGATGCTATTTTCCTGCTCACATCCGATGGACTAAGTGATTTTGATCGGGTGGAAGATTACTGGGAAACAGAAATTTTACCAATTTTGCTTGGGGAAAATGATGTAGTCAATGTTGCCAATCAGTTAATAGAAATTGCTAACACTAAAAACGGACATGATAATGTCACCATTGCATTAGTTAATTATCAACTGCGTTACTTTGAACCAGAGTTAAACCTAAAAGCAGTGATTCCAGATATTTCTGCTATCACAGCTGCCAACGCTGCATCACAAGACACAGCAGCAACACAATTGCCAAGCAACCCCAACCAGAAAACCAAAGTAGTTCCCGAAAGTAAATCGGCTGCAAGTCCTAAACTGCCGTTAAGTTTGCTCGTGCCGTTAATATTAGTGATTGTCGCAGGTTCCCTGGGATACTTAGTAATGCGATTGCGATCGCCAGCAGGAAGAGGTCAAGTTTTTTCTAATCCAGTCGCAACCTTGCAGCCAACTATCTCCAATTCACCTCAAGGGCGATCGCTGGCTAACCTCGCTCCCGGATGGGTGATTCAAACCAATCAAGAAATCACCTTGAATCAGCGAAGTATTCCCCCAGATAGTTTTTTAGAAGTGATTGAGACATCCAATCCTCAAACTGCTTCTGGTAACTCATCGGTACAGTTACGGCTTTGCTCTACTTTAGTTAAGCCAAATCCACCAGCAACAGTTAACAAGCTAGTAGTTGCTGCACCTTCACCGAAAGTAGAACAAAAAGTGCAGGTCGAATTATCTCAACTCAAACGCTTAAATCTTTCTGTCTTGCAATCAGATGAGACTAGTCCATGTGATACAGTTTCCCAACCTCCTGTACCAAATGCCCAAAATGATCCTAATCCATCTGAGTTAGATAGTCGATAAACTGGTAAAAACCTGAAATAATACACACAAGGTCAAAGTTTTCCTAGTAGTCTGTCAAAATAAGTTTGCTGGGTTAATGGTAGAAAATTCAAGTTCTTTTCTTCCCCTGCTTCCCCTGCTTCCCCTGCTTCCCCTGCCTGCCTTCACCCGTCATTTTTGGATTGACAAACCACTAGGGGAAAATTGTTATTGTTAATTGTCTGTTTTTACCTCTTAGTTTCATGAATCCATGCCATCCCTGAACCTGGCGATCGCCCGTCTCATCAACACTGGCACAGATAACTTCGCTATTTGGGTGGTCAAAGCTCCCTATCCCAGTGGTTATGTTTTGCATGACTGTGTATGGCCTGTTGAACTCACTCAAGTTTGGCAAGAATGGCAGCAGATGTTTACTGGTCATAGCGGCTTAGATATTATTTCTAGAGGCTCAACTCCACAGCCAGGAAATCCACTGCCGATCAATTTGGTTTCACCCCCTCCAGGTCAAGGCTCTGGTTACAGTAGTCGTCTCATGCAATACTTAGGGATGAATTTGTGGCGTTGGGTATTCGATGGGCCAATTCTTGGTAGTTTAGAACGCAGTCGTGGTATCGCTATGGGTCAGCATACGCGTTTGCGTTTTCGTCTAGAAATTCGTGACCCAGATCTGATCGCCTTACCTTGGGAAATTATGCAGCGCGAACCTGGTCAATCGGCCATGTCTCTGTCGCAAGATTTACTATTTAGCCGTACCACGAGCGAAGTTGAACCCCTGCCATATTTGCGAACCGATCAGGCTTTAAATATTTTGTTGGTTTTAGGACATGATGAGAATTTGCAGTTAACACAAGAAGCCGCCATCCTAGAACAAACCCTTTTAAATGACAATTCTGTGGGTAGCAATTATCAACTACATGCACCTTGTACAGTAAAAACGCTTTTGCAACCAACCCCACAAGAATTGATTCAAGAACTCGAAACCAAGGCATACAATGTCTTTTTTTATGCTGGTCATGGTCTACCAAACCCAGATGGTGGCTTATTATTTTTGCGTCCCGGCATGGCTTTGAATGGTATAGAATTAGCACAAGTATTAACTCGTAGTGGTTTGAAACTGGCAGTTTTCAATGCTTGTTGGGGAGCGCAACCAGCGGCGATTAATCACCAAGCGATTGTGGCCAGTAGTTTAGCAGAAGTGCTGATCCGTCATGGTGTACCTGCTGTTTTGGGAATGCGCGATGAAATTGCCGATCACGAAAGCCATAGTTTTATTCAAGTTTTTGCCAAAGCTTTGCGATCGCGTAAACCCATTGATGAAGCAGTGGCGGAAGCTAGGCAAGAGCTGTTAACAATATATAAGTTCAATCAACCTGCTTGGACTTTGCCTGTTCTTTACCTACATCCTGATTTTAATGGCGAACTCATTAAAAGCTTTGATGAAGGTATTACCGAACTACCAGATACTGCTATCCCCAATCTTAATTTTCCAGCTACCACAGCTTGTTTACGATCGCTTTTACCGGGAGGCAAAATCTGGTCTTTGCGCTCTGGTGTCACCCGCATCGGTCGCACGAAAGATAATGACATTGTCATTCCTGAACCGTCAGTTTCTAAGCGTCATGCCGAAATTTTATGCCGGAATACCCTCACAGGTGCAACTCCGGTGCGAATTTATTATTTACAAGATTTTTCTACTTACGGCACAACCTGGTGTTTAGGCCCTAACGGTTGGCAACAAATCCTCCGCGAGGAAGTTCCTTTAAAGTCGGGAATGCAATTAAAGTTTGGGAGTTCTAGAGGCGAAACTTGGGAATTTATTATTGAAGATTCTTAAACTGAAGTATTGAATGAAGAGATAGGTTTGACAAGGGAAAAAATAAAGATTATGACCGTAAAACTACTGACATCAGTACTAGCTCGAAAAACTTATTTTATTCATTAGACAAAATCAACTTTTTTACGGAAATTTAATTACGACAGGTGTAGCTGTCAATAACGTTAACTAATCCACTAGGAGACAACAAATGATTAATAAAATCAACAATTCCGACAACACTTTCTACTCTTTCCCCTCTCCAGTGGAATTAGAATTGTTAGAAGCGTTACTAGAACCAGAAGACGCTACTTATCCTTGGAATCCTGCTGATGATGAGTCTGAAGAATATTTTGCTGAACTAGAACAGCAGTTTGAGATGCGAGACTTACTCGATGAAGAACTAACTACACGATCGCAAAATTTTTATGAGCAACTAGATACACTGTGGTCTGAGGTTTCAACTTCTTACAAGTGTAATACAATCTGTGCAGGTATAGACAGCCTTCAAGAATCTTTACATACAGCTTTTGTTGCTAGCGTACCTCAAGGTTGGCTGAATGCGATCGCCCAAAAAGCTACTGACATTTTTGCATCTCAACAATCTATGGGTGAGCAATTAGTACAGTGCGTTCAAGCTGTCATGCCTACATGGGAAGCAGATGACTTATTTGTTTTAGCTCGTCCTTTTGCATATAGTATGCGTAGTAGCGAACCGCAAAACCTCAAATCTATCATTAGTAATATTGAGAATCGAGACTGGACAAACTTATCAGAAATTGAGCAAGCCAAAATTAGCATTGCGATCGCTTACTACGCCTTAAAACAATTAGATAGCTTTCAGCCCGAAGTCTAACTTTTATTTTCTGTCTGTGTCGTACTTTTTTTAGTTTAATTAAATTCCAGTGTTAACTAATTTTGCTTGCAATGATACTTATTATTGTGATTCCCGTTACTCTTGCAAATTTGTTTTTTAGGTAAAGACACCCTATATTAATCCCACCATAGATTGACTTTGAGACTAGCACCATCTATCTCAAGGCATAAAAATGTTAGTTTCGCTAAAGCTGATGTACTTGGGTAGAAGCAACTGGCTATCTCAACAAAAGGTTTTTAAATGTTAGTTCACTCCACGGGAAAATCTCAGCAAACAAAATGCTGTCTGGGAATTTTGACTGCTGTTAAGAATCCGTACTTATTTAGGGCCAAGGAAGCGGGTAGCGAAATTTTGCGATCGCGTTGGTGACAATGCCCGTGCTTTGAGAATCGCTGCCATCAAAAAGGCATAAGATAACACCCCAACCACCACCAACAGTAAAGCATTGATAGATCCTGTAGCGTTCCATAAAGCATGGAGGGCGGCAGCACTTAAATAGCCAACAGTGAGAATTTGCCAACTCCGCCGGGGTTTGAGAACAGCTAACCCAATAAAATACCCCAAATAGCCACTGTAAGCCATGTGTCCTGCTACGGAGCCGAGAATGCGTGGAATTAATAGTTGCAAACCCACCAGTTGACCAACAGCCCCCACGCCTACCTGTTGAGCAACATTGTTAGTTATTTCTGGTACATATTGTCCCAAGGTTTCCAACAAAGTGAAGCCTACAGCAGAAGCTGTTCCTAGAAGAATGCCATCTAAAGGTTCCCAAACACCGATGCGTTCTCGCCAAGGTGAAGGTAAGCCATTGCCGATGAAATATGCCCCAATTATAGGCAAAGCCTTGAGTAATTCTTCCATCAACCCAGCCCCAAAAAACATTCGCACCAGCAATTCTGTGAAGGTGATGGATTCGTTAGGTGAAGGTAAGCTACCAGGCAAAACACTGCGAAATATAAAGATAAATAGATCCAGTATCGGACTGAGCAAAATCAGCGCTGTACTTAGGGCTGCACCTATTAGCACCCACCAAGGCTTTTGTTTACCGCAAAGTTGATAAACAAAATAGTAGGCAGCAAACGCTATGTAAATCGCCACGATGATTTGATTAGCTTGGGGCTGACCTACCGTAGCAAACATCAGCACCACAAATACTACAGTCAGCATTCCTGGTACAAGGTAAGCCTTGCGAGTTAAGTCTTTGCCAGTGGAAATAATCGGAAATAGTTGAGTGAAGCTGACCGAATCTGGGGGCTTTAAATAGGTGTGGTTTTGGTAGTTTCCTGCTGAAGGCAAGGCTGCGCCTTGGTTGCTCAACACCGTAGCTTGAGAGATAGATTCATGCTCAAAAATAAATTGCGGCCCATCACTACCTAGAGAAATGCGATCGCCTGAATGCAATTCTTGACATCCATATAAGCGTTGTCCATTTAAGTAAGTGCCATTGGCACTATTTAAATCACAAAGTAGCCAGCTAAATTTACTATCTGGAGATGAAGAAAGAGGACGAACCACAGCATGACGACGAGATACCATCCGATACGTCATGGCATCTAAGACAACTTGGCAGCTGGGGTCGCGTCCAATTACTACCTCTTTACTGGTAAATAGCGAGTAGCGAGATTCCGTCCCTAAAGCTACTCCATTACCAGACACCAGCCGCAGAAATGCGTTATGTCTTGCGTTTTTGCCTGTCATCGAGTTAGAGTGTCTTTCCAAACTAATTCATAAGATACTTTTGGCAGTAGGACTTGACCTTAGCCACACCAAGAGCAGAATTGCTAAATACACTATAGCTTTACTCTTGGCAAAGAAATTCAAATTTAACTGATTCAAAATTTAAAATTGTCTAACCCAATTTTGGTAAGTATCCTGGCTATGGGGAGTATTTTTTGTGTCTAATTTATCAGATATATTAATTCAGATTACCTCAACGACGTACTATTGACATTTTACTCCAAATTAAATGCATAGCAATTGATTAAATATTTAGTAGTATATGCCACATATTTAGTGTTATTTAAATAATCTAAAATCGTCAGATGTCTTTGCTTCATTGTTTTTTTACTTCTGCGAACTATTCAATAAATCTCTGGTTACAGCAACCTGGGGATGTTGCAACGCGATCAGCTAGGTAACTCTAGAGCAGAAGCGAAAAGCTGTTTCAGTGATCAGGTTCTAGATTATGTGCTAATATTTCTTGGTGTTTTGCCGTACTTGATAAGGCAATACTGTGGAATTAATGCTGAGGTTCAGATCTGCACAATAATTTTAACTTCCTCAAGTTGTTGCTTTAACCAAGCAGAAAACAAGTCTCTTAGAATCTTACAGCGCAGTGGTTCGTTTAATTGAGGTTGAATGATTTCTTCAACCCAAATGAGATGGACTCCTTTGTGTGTAACAATTGGCTTGAGTATCTGTGGTGGATGGGCAGTAAAGACACAAGCTGCAATCTCTGGACTAAAATTGTTACGGTATCGCATCCCACAATATCCGCCGACACGACGTAGTTCTGGTTCTTGTATATATTGACGGACAATATCTTGGAAACAAATTTTGTTTTCTTGCAGTGCATAAAAGAGTTCCAAAGCCAAGTCTTTGTCATCTAAAACAACTTCAGAAGTAATAGTTGCGGTGTAATTGAGCCTGTGTTCAAGAAAGAAGGGTTCAACTTGCTTTGCAAATAAATGATTTGCTAACTTTACAGATAATAAGTAAATCTGTGCTAATTCTTTAAAGTCATTTAGAGAAAGATAGTGTTTTTCTAGCCATGCTTTAGTATCTTTAGCATTGACAAGATTTTTTGCTAATCGTATGTTGTCTGCTGCCTCCTGAAGCTCTAACTTCTCAATTTTTATACCTGCTTGTTCCGCAGCATCCGCAATAATTTTACGAGTAACTATTGCTTCAATAATATCTGGAATTTGGCAGGAAAGTTTAATTTGAGCAATGATATCTTCAGTAGAAAGCATAAAAAGAAATGTCATGCTTCAATTCCTATGAATTAAAAATATTTCTAAAAATTTAGTGATTGGCATCAATGAAATTGAGTGATAATGGAAAACTATTGGATTCACAGTTCAATTGTAGGTCACCTATCATAATTTCAAAATCATGATTGTCATCAGTTTTTTGTTTAGGGTTATTGTTTCTTTGTTTCGTGGATAGTCCCATTTGTTTGAGCAGACGGCTGATGTGGCGATCGGTAACTTCAATCCCAATTTCACTTGCTAAATGTTTGCTCAACCATTGTGCCGTCCAGTTTTGAAATGGATAGCCATACTCGCGAGGGCTATGACTTACTAATTCCTTCAAGCGTTCGAGATATTGGTCATTAACACTCTTTGGTCTACCTATATGTTGCTCCTGCCATTGGTGAGCTAAACCAGCTTTTGCTATACCACTCCAATATCGTGCCATATGGTAGGAGCAGCCCAATATCTTACAAATTTGGGTTGGAGATTTACCTTGATCTGTCAACAACATAATTTTGATGCGACGACGGTATTCTGGTTGTAAATTTGCTTGTATATTTTTAAGCAAAACTTTTTTCTGAAAAGGTGTTAAAAAATTACTGATATTAGTTTTGTAGTTTTCAATATCTTGTGAATAGTTAATATCCTGTGACATAAATACTGCTCACCTCATCAAACTAAATAGATATTAAAAGTTGATAGCTTGGCAATAAATAGTATTTATTAATTTGCTTATTTTTTTAAATAAGGCTTCCACTAACCTCACCTATAACTTTGATGTGCAATTTATAACTGCAACACAGTTTAGTCTAGACTAATGGCTTTACTAAATAGCAAAATTGCTCATTTATTTGAATAGCTTCAATCTTAGTAAAATAACTTTGATAATTACAGCCATAAATAGTAGTAAATTAATCTCTTGATATTTTATTATGTTTCTATCCATAGAAAGATTTAATTTTAAATTTATTAGTTATTAGCTAGATAAAAATAAAACGTTCTAATTTATAGTAAATGGGTAATTTATGCCGAAGAAAGAGTCCTTAGAGGATGTTTGAAAAGTTATTAAAGAGCAAATTTTATGCCAATCGACTCCCCATAGTCTGGATCATGGGGAAGTAAAATATAGCGGTTGTCGATTAGATGAGAACACCAAAGTCCTTACTGTGAAATCATTTCAGCAAAGTTTTTGTATCTTACTCAACTGCACACCGCTATAAACTTCATCGTAATGGCATTGGCTCAAAGTCGTAGTTCAAATAGTTATGACTCTAATGGTGTGAAAATATCCTGAGAGTTGGAATTTAGGTAGGGACAGTGCAATTCAATTCCCTGTAACGCAAATCGTTTAATAATCAGAGCCATCCGATTTTCTATTGACTCATCTCCTTGTTGCCAAGCTTCTAGCAAACTATGGGTAATAATTTGGCAGCGGTTTAAACCAAAACTTTCTTTGGCTGTAAATTTATTATTTGGTTCTTCTGCTAGAGCAAGTCCTGGTGCTAGAAATTTTGTAAATAGTGGCACTTGCTCTCTAAAATGCGACTTATATTTTACATACAGAGATCGCAACACCTGCCAAATAATGGGATAGTTGCTTTTGTTAAAGTAAAGCACAGCTGTATCATAGCGGTCATAATCCGAAGGATTGTATAGCGCTTTGAAAGTAAAGGGAATAAACATAGTGTTTAGTTGGCTTGTTAGGCTGCCCATGACGGCAACTGCACCTTCAGGACTTACATTAAAGTAGACACGTACGATCTGTGAATCGATGACTGTATCAGCATGATTTGACAAGCCAGCATTACCAACTGCCATGTAAAAACCGTTTTGTACTAAATTAGGGGGCATTTTGATGGCAACGAAATCATTAATAGCCCTTTTTTCTGTATCTTGAAGATGGCGTTCTGGCTCTATCTGCAAAATCAACTCGTCTTTTTTGACTACTAAATTACCATTGCTCTCTTCTCTAAGTACTTGCCAACCAGGATCAAAATAGCCTTCACCTTTATTAGACAAGTGCAATTGATTGTAAAACTCTTCATCTACTCCTAGAAAAGTATTATTCTCTAAATTCTGACTATTTTTTGCATGTATACCCTCTGTATTTAGAGCAAGAAGAGTTCGTCCAGCGCCATTATAGTAGATGCTGTAGAGAAAATTGCACAGTTGGAAATTAAGAAATTTGTGTTGGAGGTTTAATGGTAATCGCTCAAAGCGTAATACAGCCTCATCTGGAAGTTTCAAGGGTTTGTAATCTGGATGGCAAATACAAAAGCGAGATTGAATCTCAACCTTACTAGCTATATCTTCTAAAGTTGCTAGTAATGGCTGGCTTGAAATGTGCAATGTCTTTGAATTTAGCAATTGCATAATTTTTTTACTTGTAATTAAAATTGCTTGAATAACTAACTACAAAGCTGCCATACCAAATACAGTCTGTATGGATTTTTGTGGACGGCATAACAAAGTTTTGGCAACCTGAAGCATACAAATCTCTGAATTTCCGAAGGTTTTTTGATGCTGAAGTGTTGCTAGAATTGCCTCAATTAAGGCTAGTCCAGAAAATTGCACAACTCGCAGCCAAAAATCAGGACGGCGCTCCAAAATTTCTGGAAAGTTAGTTAAATAAGCGTTTGCTATAGCAGCTAGCGATGGCTGGAGTAGTTCTAGGGGAGTTGTGGCTAGATGTAAAGACTCTTCAATGGCTATGTTTTTACTAGTAATCAAGCCATACAACCAAATTTGCAGATAACTAGCAATGAGTGTTCCTAAATCACTAGCTGGATCTCCCCAACATGACATTTCCCAGTCAATCAGGCGAATGATGCTGTTAGCTGGTGGTGATGTTTGAGAAACTGTTTCTTCCCAACTATTGGATAGTAAAATATTATTTAGTTTTAGGTCGTTGTGAATCAAACAACAAGGTTCCATAACATTGCTCAACTCTGCAAGTGCCTGTTTCAAACTAGAGTAGCGCTGATAAAGTGCAAAAAATTTCAAAGCATCATCAGGATACTCGCCAAAAATTTCTGGAGTCAGTTGTTCCAAACTAAAAAGCATCTTAAAAGCTGCGTTACTAAATGCTCCTGTCTCAGATTCAAAAACTTCCTGATAATTTTGACGGTCTAAAGTCAAGCGATGAATTGAGGCAACTATTGCACTAATTGCTGTTGCAACAGCAGTAGGAAAGACGTTCTCTCTACTGTAGAAATTTGCCAAATCACGATAATCTTGGAGATAATCAAAAACAATAATTGAGTTCTCAACATCAAAGTAAATTGCTTCCGAAAATGAGGAACGAATATCTCTAAATTCTGAAAAACTTTGTAGCACCTTTTGAAATTGCCACTCTTTCAACAAGTCACCTGCCGTTTTACCATGACGGTTGTGAGGCTCTTGCTTAACTAGAAATTTACGACCCTCTTGCAAGGTAAGTAATAAATTAAAGTTTTTTGCAGGTTTTAATTCAACCTTAGTTCTAGATCTGCTTTCTTCACTACAGATACCTTTGTCGAACAGGTACTCAAAAACATTTTTATTGCTTAATAGAAATGTCACAGTTTTAGACCTCACTCTAGCTTGAAAAATTGTGAATAAAAAATTTCACTCCTCATTGGGGTTGAGGACGATTAATAAATAACTTGACTAGTGAAACAATGTTATAGATAGCAAATCCTACTAACGCATACTCTAAAGCTTTTATGCCAAAATTAATGTTTTCATCAGATACATTGTTGTTTCCACCATGTATAAACATGGATTCCATATCAGATAATTCTTGGAAAATATGTTCGGCATCATGAAATCTTTTAGAAGATATAGAGTGTAGATCAGCAATAGAACTTTTAGTCATCTCATCTACTCCTTCAAGAACTATTAATGTTATTGATATACTGGATTAATTGAGCAGGATGAAGCCCTTAATTTCTTTATCCTGCTCATTAGCTAATTTGAGTAGGATTCAGCTTTTGATTACTGAATCCTATTCAATCAAAAGTGAGATATAAACTATTGACGTTTGACTAGATCAGCGCTGGACTAAATTAGCCTTTAGCCCTGGATTAACCACCAGCACCACCAGCACCAGCACCAGCACCAGCGTCGTCACCAGCCTTAAGATAAGGCTTGTTGGTCTTATACGTAAATGTCTTCACTATGGAGACAATATTCTCGAGTGCATACACGTTTATACCAAACTCAAGCAACTTAGTGACATCGACTTTAGGAGCAGCTTCAGGATATATACCTCCTCGCAGATCCATAGCATCTGTATCAGAGAGGTCTTGCAGAAAGCTTTCAGAATCCACAAACAGTTCAGAACCAGCAGTATTCAATGCAGAATCTTTGATATTTTCCATTGATTTCATCTCCTGTGAAACTTAGAAAAACAGTAGTTTTTGTGTGAGGTCAAGCTTTGATTGCTTAACCTTACACTTGCATTATTAACTGCCTAAACTTAATTTTCAACTCTGTTTACTTGATTTATTCGACGTTAACTGAATAATTATGTCTTGATCAATTTCCTAACAATTAGCGGACGAATTATATTTAAATTTCTATTTAGTGAAGCTTTTATTAATTAATGGCGCTAGATTTAATCTTGGTATTGTTGTAGGTGAAAATATTCCCAGGAATGACTTTTTGCGAGTATTTTTAAGGAACTATTGAGATAAATGGTTAATTTTACCAATCCTAATTCTAGATTCCTAAAACATCATTCATCTGCAAAGAGAGTAATATTCTCAAACACCAGATGCTACTGCTATATCTACCCCTGTATCAAGCACCACCACCCGCGACAATATTATTGAAATATTTCACAAACACATTCTCAAGTTTAATGGGCAGTGAGCCTAAATAGACGTAAAAACCTGATAAAACTACCAACATGTAGTATTTGGTAAGCTGCATATATTGCAGATAAATTTTAAAGACATAATTAGACAAGTTTTGTCTTTAAAATGGAAAATAGGCAAATAGCGCTAACTCGCAAGATCAATAGCATTAGCAACCCAAAACCTTTATTAAGGCTGCTTTTCGGCAATACTAAAAAATATTTTTCTCAGATGTTTCGGTTTTTACCTCGTATTAAAGCAGATGAAATTCTGCTAGAGCTAGAGGAAAGTTTTTATTTTCATGTCCAGAACGGCTGAGTTTAATTAGGGCGAAACGCTGTAAGGGAGTTAAAGTTTCCCATTGTTGCAGCATCAGGTTAACACCTGTTTCTTGGGCTTTTTCTTTAACGCTAGTTGGGACAGTGCTAGAGTCCATCCATGCGGGATAAGGCTCAATGGGCAACTTTGACGCTGGTGTACCCGTGCGTTCTAAAATTAGCTGTTGAAGATATTCTTGGTAAAGTTTAACTTCTGCTTCTGTAGTGCAAGGTAGTTCAACTAAAGTTTCATGTTCAGCGCGATTCATTTGGTTCCAGTCAGATAATTTTAGTTTTATACCGCAGGTATCTAGTTTGTAGCGGACTTGCATAGGTATACAACGCAGAGAATTAACAAAATCTGCTTCAAATTCAAAAAAATTCGTCATAATTGTTAGTCATTTAATATTTGGCGTTACTATTGCGAATAATCCAATAACTAATCGATAAACCAAAAACGGCAACTCCTAGTCCAACTATCTCAAAACCTCCTATTTTTTCTAAATCAAGAATAATAATTTTGCGCGAAACAGCGATTAGGGAAGTCACAATCACCAGTTCAACTTGAACAACATGTTTTCGCAGATAAGCTGTGATATTTTCTAAAATTTCTAATGCAATTAAAATATTTAAAAATAGTCCAAATATTGTAAATAAAGTTTTATTGAATTTACCATACTCACTAGTAAATAATTCTTTAACTAAAAATACTCCTAAATCAAATATTGCCGCTGCAATGACTACTATCATTGCTACTGATAGTAACTTAGAGACAAGCACCTCTAAGTTTTCAATCAGGTGCATAAAGTTATCATCTTTGGTAATTCCTATAATTTGCCTGAGTAATTTTTTCATTCTCCACACCCTGTCTGCAATTAATAAAAAAAGAAAATCCTACAGATAAATCTAGAGGATAAACCAGACGCTATAACTACTTGTGACAACAAAGTTAGCCGATGAAAAAATTGGCAGAACAGATAATCATTGAAAGTAAATCATCAAAAAATATAATAGTAACTATTGACTAGCGACTATTAATTGATCCACTCATTCTTGATTACTTATTTCCCTATTTAGGCATCTACCTAGCAGCTTACCATTGGGAGGACTGGAGTTGATAATTTGTGAGATTAACTTCTACAGAAACTGGGATTAGTTGCACTGCACAGGCTTTCAATTCTGGTTGCAGAGAATCAGGACAAGATTCGGGATGGGTAAGGGCGTTGGCTTCAGCATCTTTGGCCCACAGCGCCCCCCAGTGCATGGGGACAAATAATGTACCAGGAGCGATCGCCTTGGTCACTTTTGCGGGAAAATTAGCATTACCTCGGCGCGATCGCACTTGTACTAATTGGTTATCGATAATTCCTAAACTAGCAGCATCACGGGGATGAATCTCGATAAATGGTTCCGGGTGCATGGAGCGAATTTTGTCAATGCGACCAATGCGCGTCTGAGTGTGCCAATGTCCGTAAAGTCGCCCATTCGTTAACACAAAAGGATAATTAGGATCGGGTGGTTCAGCTAATCCCTTGGAATAATAAGCCCCAAATTGAGCGCGTCCGTCAGAAGTGGGAAAACGTAAATCTGTATAAAGGCGCTTTGCTTCTCCCCCTGCTCCCCGGCCACTGAGCGTAGCCGTTCGCGCAGCGTCTCGTAGAGAAGTGCTGCTTCCCCTGCCCCCCCTGCTCTCTTTTAGGTATGGCCATTGAGTTGCACCTTGAGATTGTAACAGTTCGTGACTAATACCTGTCATATCACAGGGGCGATCGCCTGTTAACTGCACAAACTCGGCATAAACCTCAGCCGAGTTAGTAAAAGCAAATTCTTTGGTAAAACCTAGCCTACGTCCTACTTCTGCAAAAATTTCCCAATCTGCTTTCGCTTGTCTTGGCGGTTGGCGGAAGGCTTGACACAGAGTTACCACCCTTTCAGAATTGGTCATTACGCCAGTTTTTTCACCCCACTGAGCAGCGGGGAGCAGAACATGAGCATAAGCTGAGGTTTCTGTGGGGTAATAAGCATCTTGGTAGATTGTAAAAGGCGATCGCAATAACGCCTTTTTAGTTCTTTCTAAATCTGGCATACTTACAGCTGGGTTAGTAGCAGTAATCCACAGTAACCCCACATCCCCAGTTTCCAAGCCAGTAATCATATCCCAAGCAGTTAAACCAGGATTGGGGGAAATTTGTCCACGCTTTAATCCCCAAAAATCTTCAACTTCGGCGCGGTGCTGAGGATTTTTTACCACCCGATAACCTGGTAACAAGTGTGCTAAACCTCCGGCTTCTCGTCCTCCCATTGCGTTCGGCTGACCGGTGAGAGAAAAAGGGCCGGCTCCTGGTTTACCAACTTGTCCTGTCATTAAATGCAGATTAATGATAGTTCTAACCTTAGCTGTACCTTCTGATGACTGATTTACACCCATTGACCACAGTGAAAGTACCCGCTGCGATTCGCCCCAATAGCGGGCTGCTGTTTCTAAATCTTCAATCCTGATCTCACATTGACGGGCTACCACTTCTGGGGAGTAGTGGCGAATCACCTCAGCATAAGCAGGAAAGTTGCTAGTACAGTCGTCAATGAATAACGGATCAATATAGCCCCAGCGCATTAACAGATGGGCGATACCATTTAACAAGTCAATATCTGTACCAGGACGAATCGCTAAATGTAGGTCAGCTGCTTCGGCTGTCGGTGTGCGACGGGGATCGACCACAATCATTTTGACTTTGCGGTTTTTTTTGTGGTATTTCTCTAGTCGATTGAAAACTATGGGATGACATTCAGCCGTATTCGTGCCAATTAAAAAGGCACAATCAGTTAATTCTAAATCTTCATAGCAGCAGGGGGGGCCATCTGAGCCAAAGCTTTGAATGTAGCCAGACACAGCGCTAGACATACATAAACGCGAATTGGCATCAAAATTATTAGTTCCTAGACAGCCTTTGAAAAGTTTTTGGGCTATGTAGTAATCTTCGGTTTGAAACTGACCAGAGCCATACATACATAAGGCTTCTACTCCTTGGGTAAAGCGCACTGTTTGAATCCGCTGGGTAATCAAATCAAAGGCTTCATCCCAACTAACTTGCCGAAATTCTTGATCTAAAGAATCCCGGATCATTGGGTAATGTAATCTATTTTTATCTAAAGATTCTGCGATCGTTGCACCTTTGACACAAACCATACCTTGACTAGATGGGTGAGCTTTGTCTCCCCGCACGCGCCAAGTTGGATTTCCTTTGCTATCTCGATTGGTGGCTTTGTTAGGTTGCGCTGGGGGTGAAACTTCTAGACCGCAGCCAACACCGCAGTATGGACAAAGGGTTTTGGTAAATTCAGTCATAATAGAAATTTTAAAAATATTTGCTATTTATTTTTGATTAATTCGTAATGTTTTTAAACGCAGAGGAACGCTGAGGTAAACGCAAAGGTACGCAAAGTTATGGAAAAAAGTAGACGCGTCAGCGGCTTCTCGCAGAGTAGAACACGTAAAGCCTACGGCATAGCTACGCTTAGCGCGCAGCGTCTCGTAGAGAAGTTAAGAGGGTTTTAGAGAGTTCTTGCGTAAGTCCTAATTAATTCTGTCCGACTACTTAGCAGGAAGCAGCAAGAGAATAATTTCCCCTCTGCACCCTGCTTCTTATGAATCCCTTTAGCTTTTCTCTATTTTTGTTCTTCGGTTATGAAAGGAAACGCTTCTGCTGAATCCCTAACTAATTCTGGTTCTTCACCTTCATGGTGTTCAGCAAAAGAGCCTCTGGGTTCTTTGAGGAAGAACAAGCACAGGAAAGTAACAACTAAGGCACTAATTCCT
>JBBSOP010000011.1:0-24824 GCA_038259655.1 Chroococcales cyanobacterium | reverse complement strand
GTATTCTCAGCAAAACCTACCAAATGCAAATATGTTGGATAGTCCCGCTAAAATACTCTATCAATAAGTCTTTGGCACACAGTGGCAGCAACGATCAAAAACTACTAAAGAAATCTATTGTAGATTGACCTGGAATAATCTACTGAGTTGTAATCATTCTCATTTTTAGAGACTGAATATGGGCCTACAGCCCAATATCTTCGATCTAACCGAGGAGAATTATAGAGATAAGTACTATCAGTAACGTTCATTATACCAATTTCAGGAGGATAAAAACCTCCCAAGATAGTTTCAGCTTGCTCTGGAGTTAGATTGTGAATAGATGTTTTTGGGGAATGAGAGTGTAAGGCGGAAATTGCAATTTTAGTCATGACTTTAGTTCCTACAAAGTGAGTAGATTTTACTTTTAATTGATTACATTAATTAACTGCTTCCCGTGACTATTATATGTGGAAAACATGTTTAGAAAAGAATTTTGCAATATTTATGGGACATAAATATATTTGTTTTTGTCTCGAAAACTGATGTGAATCACAGTATTTTTTATCTAAATTGTACCGATAAAAAAAGATATAGTTTTTTATACAGAAATTATTTCCTTTAATATCATAGACCAAATTTCTTGAATATTGTCTTATAAATATGTTTTAGATCTTGAATAATTCCTTATTAAGTCGTCAATAATTTAGCTATAATCAGTTTTTTTAAATATTTCATTCTAATTTATAGCAATCTTTATCATTTTTTTTTATCTTTTTAATTAAGATAGAAAAAATAATGCATGTATATTGTCTGTTTTGCTTATTTAATACAATTGCTATTTTATTTTTTTTGCATAAAATATATTTGAGAAAGATAAATTGTTTTGTCTTAATAGAAAATTACCTAACCTTTGCTAAAAACACAACTAATCAAAACAGAGAAAATAAATTTATCACCACATAAGTAGGTAGGCAAGAATAAATCAAACTAAGTTAAGTAATGTAATGTAAAAAATATTGAGATTAGTTCGTAGTGTTCGCGTAGCGTCTCGTAGAGAGGGCTACCCTGCGCGAGCAGCCCTCATTTGAGGACTAAAGTCCTCACTACGAACCTAGAATTATTTATGCTGCTCTACTTATTTAGTGTGTTTTTAAGGTGTAAATGCATCTGGATTGAAAAAATAATTATTCTTAAGAACTTATGCTATTAGAACAAGAACCACTGTCTTATTATCAAGAAATTTTGGTCAGATTTGACTATCGCAAGAGATTAGAAAAGATTGCCCGCAAATACACTAAAGGAACAGGTTTATCCTGGGAAGATGCTTGTCAGATTGCCCATTTGAAAGTCTTGCTGGCTTTTCAAGCGGGAAAGTTTCGACAAGGATGTGTAGAACAGTTTTATTACTGGGCTATTGCTGTTGCTAGATGTGTAATTATTGATTCTGTTCGTAAAGAAAGTCTGCGGAAATGCCAGAGTTTAGATGATAACATTCCAGGAACAGATATGTCTCTATTAGACACAATTTATGATGATTTTAGCACATTAGATGCAATGGAACGTGCAGATTTAATTATGAAAGCACTAGAGTCTATTTACCAACTTGATAAATGCTATCCACACCGAAATTATCTTAAATTATGGCAAGAAAAAGTTGATGGTAAAACACAAATTCAAATTGCTGCTGAATTAAAAATAAGCCAGGGTGAAGTATCCAAGCGATGGCGAGAACTTTTAGGGCGTATTGCTGATTTGTTAGGACTATTAGAAATGAAAGATATGAAGGATAAACTGCAAAAAACTCGCCAGCTAGAAACAGTAGATAATCGCTCAATAAAGCAATGGTAAGCAAATAAAATGTCGCTTGACAGCCTAATTATCAAAATTAGAACAAATCATCATAGTTAAAAGCATCCAATTGTTAATTAATATATGGATTAAATCTTTGCTCGTTAACATCCTTGTCCTTGTCTTAATTCAAGTAAAAATATATGCGTGCAAATTTTGATAAATTCATTTTTTTAAATAAGCAGAGATATAATATCTCAACACCACAACCTGGAGAAATTTGGAAAGTGAATTACATAGTACAAAGTCCTCTAACTTTTGCAAGCCAAGAGCAACAGACTTTGTACTCTTCCTTAGCACAAAGTTTTTTGGCAGGTAATTCACCACCGCACTATGTAATGATTATCAAAGAGCCTGAATTATCTGAAAAGATAGAGGAGCAGTGGCTGATTATTTATGTGATGTTACTATCAATAGAAACAGATTTTATTAGTAACACAGATTTGCTTATTCCCGCCAAGATATCAGGTTTAGATCAAGATTTATTGGCAGAAACTTGGCATATTATTCCTGCGTTGGCTTGTAACTTACTACAACCAGTTGGCAAACGGCTCTCCCGTCAAATTTATGACTATTTACTAACAGTCAGAGACTATCATTATGGGTTGATTTCTCAACTGCCAGAAATAATGGAAATCCAGCACTTAGGGTTGATACATGGGAGCTTATGCTCTACAAATAACTCAAAAATTCAAGATTTTCATAAAGCAGAACAAGCCTGGAGTGATGTATTAACAGTGCCAGTGGCAGCTTACTATACTTACTTGAAAAGTATAAACTTTACAAATGCAATATTAAATGAAGCTTTGCAATTAGAACAAGACTTACAATGTGATATTGACAATTAAAAGTTAAACTTTACTGGGATCTTGTTATTGATAGCATTCACGTCCCTGTAAACTGGTGCAGGTTTTGTCATTAACCTTTGTCTGAACCTTATTGGTCTTAAGTCCGTCAAACTTTTCGTACCGAAGGAAAGCGACATTATATAGCGAAGCTTTTGAGAGTTAAGTAATGGCAAATGACAAACTCGATGAACTCACCCAACTTAGTACGAAGATCTCAATTTGGAATATTTTGCATTGAGTGTTCGTTAAAGTAAATAGGAATAGTTTACTATTCAGTTCATAAATAGACAAGCAAATTTTTTTATAGTAGCTAAAATCATGACTAAAGTCATAATTTCCGCCTTACATCATAATTCCCTAAAAACATTTATCCACAATCTAACTCCAGAGCAAGCTGAAACTATATTGGGAGGTGATTATCCCTATGGATTTAACATAATGAACACTTCCGATAGTCTCTATATTGGTGCTGTACGAGCAGATCAAAGACTTTATGCTGTAGGTGCATATTCAAGCAATATTAGCGATAATAAATACGATACAATAGACAGTTCAAGGTCAATTTATAACAATTTTATTTATAGGAAAGTAATCTGAAAATCTGAACAAAAATTTGGTTGTGCGTCAATTTTTTGATATTGATCCGGGTTGTTTATTTGGAATATTTTGTATTGAGTGTTCGTTAAAGGAAATAGGAATGGTTTACTATTAAGTTCACAAATAGACAAGCAAATTTGACTATCAACAAACATTTTACTTGGATATTTACCTTGATGTGAACTGTAACTAAAAACGAGGTGCGTAACTTTTTACTATAAAAAAGTGCCACTTTACTCTTAACCCTAACAGTATTAATTACACAATATGCTACAAATTCTTGATCTCGAAAATAATGAACTGTTCACCCAAGTCTCTTCCGAAGAATCTGCTACTGTATTAGGAGGTGTTACTGATGTTAATTTGGCTAATATTCAAGATGGTATAAGTAACTTCTCAAGTAAACTTAGCCTGATTTCAATGGATAGCAACAAGCTTTTTACAATTGACTTTTCAAGATTAACAATCAATTTGATAATGATTTTACCTACAGGCACACCAGAGCTTCTAACTTTGACTAATGGAAGTTAAACATTTTTGAGGGGGGAAATAAGCCTCAACCCTATACAGTGTCAGGAAGATACACTAAATATCCAAACATGGCTGAAACAATGACAAAAAGATTAGTTTGTGAGTTGTTTGCACCGTAAGAATTTATCGCTAAATCAACTACAGCTTACCTCTTATATCAATTCTCCATGAGGATGCACTTAATATTTATTAAACGTAGACGCAAAGCGGCTTGCCGGAGGCTACCGCAAAGTACGCAGCGAAAAGTTGTCATAGCGAAGCGTTAGCGAGTCTGCGAGCGTCGGAGGGTTTCCCTCCGTAACAAACTTTTCAAGACAAAGTACGCAAAGAAAGAGATCAGTTGAGGATTTCGTTATTAAGTGCAAGTTTACAGAGAATTAGTATTAGATTGTTAAGATGCGACAGGATAATTGTGAAGTTAGCGTAACAATTATCCTGCCTTGCAATAGCCTGAAAGAACGGAAATACACATAATTCACAAAAAACTGGTTATGTCAGATAAAATAACCGACTAACTATAAATCATCATTAACAAAAATATAAATTCACATACAATCGGCTTAAACTTTCAAGATTATAATCCCATAAAAAATCGGGAATTTGTACTTTTAAAGGGGGAACTAGAAAATGGCTAAAATTGTAATTTTATGCTTACATACTACTGATTTAGGGTTATTTATGCACAACCTAAATCCATCTCAATGTAAGATTGTAGTGGGAGGTTATATAAATGTTAATTTAATGAATATCAGTGGTGGTATAAACAGTACTGATAATGCCTACTACACAGGTTCTGATTCGTACAATTTCCACGATAACAAAATTTACACAATGGACTATTCAAGATCTATTTACAACTGGTTTTATCTTTAGTTATTAGAAAGTGCTTCTATAAAGATAGGACATTTTTAGTCGCAAACCCCTACAACCGAGTCATTTCAAATAGTTGTTGAGCATTACTTCCTAAAAAAGCATCAAAAAGCTTTGTCCTTCCAGGTTCTATTTCCACCATGTAGCGCTGGGCAATTTCATAATAGGCATAAGTCCAAGGGATTTGGATTTCTACGCTATTAATATCATCAATTACTGTCACCAATTCTGTAACTGCTTGAGTTGCGGTTTGCCGCAAACCACAAGTAATATTGCCTTCAATTTCTGCTTTCATGGGTACACCAAAATTAGCCAAACCACGGGCAGTACTATCTATATCTGGATATACTGCTGTATTTTGGCGATTGACATAACCTGTAAAGTGGTTAACAGCGTAACCATGTAACAGTACCCAAGCACCATATTGACTAACCTGATTTACTTCTTGCACAACAGAACGTTGGGGAGGTTGCCAAGGACGGATGAAAATTTTCTGAAGTTGTTGGGCAATAATTTGATAATTTTTTTCAGTTTGTGATACGTGGGGAATTTTGGATTGAATTGAAGCTACTGTTTGATAAATTAGTTGGGCAATATTAGCAGGTAATTCATCCACAATTAATTCGCTGATAAACAGTTTGGGTAAGTCAAATTTTTCTTGT
The DNA here is from genome assembly GCA_038259655.1 of Chroococcales cyanobacterium. Classification (GTDB taxonomy): domain Bacteria; phylum Cyanobacteriota; class Cyanobacteriia; order Cyanobacteriales; family Nostocaceae; genus Halotia. The sequence goes on along the minus strand of JBBSOP010000011.1, from coordinate 19,486 downwards.
TGGGGATGACGATAATGACGGGCATAAAGATGAGTTTCATTAAAAAAATACTCTCCAGCCGCGACATAACCCAAAGCTTCAGCTATCTGTCCTAAGTAGTCAATCCCTAAGTTAACTTGACCTTGTGGGCTATCTACTAATAGACGCAAAGACCGAAAGGCAATATGATCATTAGCGACAGTTCCACCTGCTGTAGTAATCATTTTTTGATAAGTGCGGGCATGACTGACCCTAGCACTGTATTTTTGCCAAAGTAAATCCCACAGGTGAAGAGCAATTTCTGGTTTCATAAGTCGTTTGTGCCTTGACTTAAATATGCGAGGAATGTAATATTTGCGAGACAATATCTATAGCAATTTGGATTTGGGCGGTGTTAATCACTAAAGGCGGACAAAAGCGAATTGCTGCTTGACCGCAACCAAGCAATAATAGACCCCGTAAAAAAGCTGCTTGGATAATGCGATCGCGCAATGTAGAATCAAAATTACCTTCTTGATCTAATAAATCCACCGCTACCATCAAACCTTTACCTCTAGGCGGCGACATTTGAGGGAATCTTTCATGCAAACGAGTCAAGCCAGTTTGTAATAATTCTCCCATTTGGGTAGCGTTTGTCATCAAGCCGCTTTCTAAAAGTCGCAAAGTGGCAATACCAGCCGCACAAGCTACGGGATTACCGCCGAATGTGGTGGCGTGGGAACCAGGAGGCCAAGTCATCAATTCAGACCGAGCCAAAATTGCCCCTAAAGGTAAACCACTAGCAATACCTTTGGCCGTAGTAATAATATCAGGCATTACACCCCAATGGTTAATCGCAAATAAGCGACCAGTACGCCCCATGCCGGCTTGCACTTCATCGACAATCATCAATATGCCATAGCGATCGCATATATCCCTAATTCTTTGCAAAAAACCATCTTCTGGGACAATGTACCCTCCTTCTCCTTGAATTGCTTCGACTGCGATCGCTGCTACTTCATGAGGTGGTAATATTGTTGCAAATAGCTGTTTTTCTAAGTGATCCAAGCTAGCGTGAGTACCGTAAGGAATATGAGTTACACCGGGAACTAAGGGGCCAAAATTGGCTCGTTGCACTGCCTTAGAACCAGTTAAAGACATAGCCCCATAAGTACGTCCGTGAAATGCTCCTAAAAATGCCACAATGAGCGATCGCTTGGTGTAATATCGAGCTAGTTTAATGGCTCCTTCGTTAGATTCTGCCCCGGAGTTGGTGAAAAATATTTTGGCTGGAAATGCAGTTCCACTACTAGGAAAAGGCGCACGCATCGCCAATTGTTCCGCCAATTCTACCATCGGCTCATAATAAAAATCAGTCCCCGACATGTGCAGCAGTTGTGCTGATTGTTCTTGAATTGCCTTGACGACTTCCGGGTGAGCGTGTCCGGTGGCGGTGACAGCAATGCCGGCTGTCATATCGAGGAACACATTGCCATCGACATCTTCCACCATACAGCCTTCACCGCGAGCTACAACTAGGGGATAGTCGCGGGTATAAGAAGGTGAAGTAACAGCGCGATCGCGTTCTATAATTGCTTGAGCGCGATGTCCAGGTAAAGCAGTCACCAAGCGAGGCTGACTGGGTAAAGATAAGTTTATAGGGATACTTAACATTTTTTTAAGATGTTTTCTAGATTACTGATGATTAAACTGCGAAGTGCAATTAGCTACAGTAGCATTTGATTCTATTTGGGTAAAATTTACACATTCATAGCAAAAGATATTTTTCCTAAATCTTGAGCAGAATTTAGCAAAAAAGTTTCCAAAATTTGCTATTACTAGTTGGTCAAGTTAGTTTTAAATTTTTGTACAATGATTGTAGTGTGGGCAGCGTTCGACTGAGCGCTCACGCCGAAGTCTTACCAGCGTCCCATATACAAATTAAACATGCTGAGAATATCAGGACTAAAGTCCTTACTACGAACATTACTGACCTAATTTAAGTGTTGATATTGCTGAGTAAACAAGAAAAATACTTTTTAATTTCAAACTTAGCTACTGATTTTATTACTATGATACGTATCAGTTTTTACTGTGCTGATTCAATGCATAACTTAATAATACGGAAGTAATTAAAGGTGTAAGAGGTATAATACACTGTTAGACTAGTTTGCCACTGAGAACTGCATGATATGTTATGCCCCGATTGTATACACGGTTGGCGGGTTGTCAAGTTAATATCGTTCAGATATTGAGCAAGTGCGATTATTATTTTATATTAGAAATTTATTCGTTGTTTTATGAGTATCCAATTCAACCAGAAACTACGCTATACAGTAGGTATTGTTACCTTATTATTTATTAGTTTAGCTGGTAGTTATGTTTATAAACACTCAAACAATCAACAGCTAGCCCAACAGCAGACTGCACAAAAAGAAAATTCTGCCTTTGGTGCTAAAACTGCACTTGCAGCAAGTGTTGAAAATTCTGTTCTTGTTCCACAAACGTTTCGTCAAGCTATTAGTAAACCAAATCTAGTTATATCGGAAAAATCCACAGCATCAGTACCTGTAACTTATCCTGTAATTGATGAGTGGAAGAAATATAAATTTAGCATTAATGGCAGTAAGATTTTAACTCCAGTCAAATTACCAAAATCTCAGGTTAATTTTGATCAAACAGATTTATTAGCTGTTTTAATCAATACTAGAAAATATTTCCAACTTCATACTTCAGAAGACCCAGATATTCTCCGCAAAGGACTATTAGGAACCCAAGGTGTGAGTATACCAGATATGCTCAAAACTTTGGATTTTATGATTACGACCTTGAACGAAGATATTGCTAATCAACGAATAACTCGTTTACAAGATCCTAACTTTATTAATGCCAACTTTCGAGTTATTAAATGGTCTGCCTATAACCCCAACAATCAAAAACAAGAACGATTAAGAATTACAAAATATGCTGTTTTCACTCATCCAGGTTCTCGGACAAAAACTTCTACTTTTAACACACCGATTTATAGTTTAAAAGACAACTCCAAGACCGAGGCATTCTATACTAGATATACAAAACAAGATGTTTTGTCAGGTATTTATGAACCAGGAGGGAAAGAATTTGGTAAGGTAGAACCCTTAGCTTATTTAACTCGTAATGGTTTAGAAGAAGCATTAATGCAGGGAACAGTACTGATTAATTTTACAGATGGTTCCAAAGCATTTTTTAATGTCGATAAAAATAATGGTATCTCTTACGTTCGAGGATTAAAAGCTACAGCCCAAAAGCGTTATTGGTATTTTAGACAAGTTGACGCAATTAAAGGATATGGACACACAATAGATGCCAAAATTTCTGTCAAACCAGGAGTGACTTTTGCTGGAGATGTCCTCAATATTGGTTTAGGTAAAGTGATTGTAATTGAACATACTAAAAACGGACGAAAATATCTGCAAATGGGAGTGATTGCAGATACAGGCGGAGCTTTTTTACCCAATCTGTATCAATTGGATTTTTTGGCAGGTATTTTTCGGAGTCAAAAGGATTTTAGACAGCATATTCAGCAACTACCTGAATATGCTAACGCTTATGTTTTAGTCAAAAAGTGAATTACAACCTCAGCTTGACTTTATCCAAAATTAAGAACTTGGTTCTCTTGATACGGCAAAAACTTTTTCCATGTTTTAGTTAGCCTAGAGGCAGCATCATACTACTAGGAGTTTTATTTCACTAAATGTTAGTAAAGTTGCGTTAACAAGAGTATAAGCACATCCGATGGAGATTTACCAGAGTATGACGAAACTCAACATTATCTCTTCACACTTCTTACTTTAATTTGTTTTAAACCTGCCTAAGGTACTAATCCAAAAATACTTGAGGTTGAACTTTAAAACGTTGTACTAACTGTTGAATTTGACTTAGAGTTAGTGCTTGATGTTTGTTTAAAATAGCTTCTATTGTTTCTGATGTACCAATTTCAGGCAAATCAGATAAACTCAATTTATGCTCCTCCATTAAATAAGCCAATATATCACCACCGCTACAATTAGGGATAGAATAATGCTCTCTTTCATAAGCCTCAATCAGCGTCCCTAACGTGTCGAGAAAATTATAAAGAGGATGCTGTTCATTTGTGCCAATTTCATCAATTAAATTATTTAATCGCTGGATTGCTTGCTCATATTCATCCTCGTTACTAATTGTCAATAGTGGTGCGATCGCACTCCAATGAGTGTTAATATCTGGGGGAAGTGTGATTAACTTTTCCATGTGTCTTTGTCGTATTCTGAATGGGTTAAGATATAACGAATATAAACTTTCTGACGATTAAAGTGAATTGAAGTAATTAATCGGTATTTGTTACCACCAATATTAAACACGATTAAATCACCGACAAGATCAGCACTAGGAAAAACAGAGCGTAATTCTTCAAAAGTCTGAAAATTTGTCGATTGTATCAGCTTAAACCAACGAATCAGCGCAGTTTGACTGTCAGGATACTCTTGCCAAAATTGACGCAATACTTTACGAGAAATAATGTGCATAATTCGGTGGACTGATTAAGCATAGATAGCCTTTGTTTTCATCGTTAATCTCCTGGAATTTCGGTATATCAGCATTTATCGAAGGCTGATACCTTTGGGGATTCTCTCATTCTACTATTGCGATAGCCAAGCGATCGCACTCTTTGACCTATTGAATTAAGCAAAGGTCGCTTGTTTCCCGTAGGGAGTGTATAGGGTGTATACTCAGACAGAAATCACTCTTTTGATTTTTAGCAAATGCGATCGCACTTTCAGGAAAATTTCGAGGCGATCGCTTGCAGAGGTTATTTTTATATAGCGATCTGATTTGATTTATGAAATTATTTGCGTAGTAAGGCAAAGTTAAGAAGCCTCTTTGAGTCACACTGAATTTGTTCAAAAATCAAATATGAGTCCTATAGGTTAAAATTTCTGTAGGAGGTAAGCTATATGTTAAAAACAATTCAAGGAATTTATAAAAACGGCAAAATTGAACTAGCTGAAACACCCGAAGGTATCACTGAAAGTTTAGTGTTTGTCACCTTCCTAGAAACTAAACCCAACCAATGGGCAGAAATAATCATGCAATATTCAGGTATAAAAGAAAGTATTATCTTTGAATCATATCGAGATGAACTGATACCACCGAACGAAATAGAACTTTAATGATGTATGGATTATCTACTGGATACTTGCGTCATTAGTGATTTTGTCAAAGGAGAAGAAAATACCCTCAAGCGAATAAAGTTAATCTCTCCTAATGAAATTTTTGTTTTATCTCTAACAACTATGGAGGTGAAATATGGATTAGCGATAAACCCACAACGCGCTGTTAAAATCCAATCAGTTATTAAAATATTATTAGGTTCAATTACAATTTTACCTTTTGATTCAAAAGAAGCAGAACAAGCAGCCCACATCAGAAGCTTTCTTAAATTAGCTGGTTCACCTATTGGTGCTTATGATCTACTTATAGCAGCCACCGCAGTAATCAATAATCATATTGTGGTGACATCTAATATCCGAGAATTTCAAAGAGCACCTAACTTGCAAATCGAAAATTGGCGTTCTGTGTGAATAGTTTACTCCTACCCTAACTTAACGTGAGCTTCTCCAGTTTTTTACCTAAATGTATCATTTATAAACTTTACTGAACCATTGTATCGATGTTTCAGTAACCTCTCTGCATTCTTTCCTGGAGATGTAAATTCTGTCTCAAGAATATTGCAAAAACACCTTTAGGAAGATGTGTTTTACCAAGCAATCAGTATCAAATATAGCAGAGGGATATACCTTCCTATCTATAAGGAGACTGATTGAATGAAGTTAAAGGCATTTTGGCAATTACTTACAGAAACATTTAAAGAATGGAGTGATGATAAAGTTCCACGGTTGGCGGCTGCATTAGCTTATTACACGATTTTTTCGATTGCACCGTTGCTAATTATTGTAATTGCGATCGCCGGAGCAGTATTTGGCGAAGAAGCCGCTAGAGGTGAGATTGTCAGTCAAATTCAAGGTTTAGTCGGCCCAGATGGTGCTAAATTTATTGAAACAGCTATCCAAAATGCGAGTCAACCAAAAACAGGAACTATCGCTTCAATTATTAGCGTTGTCCTTTTGCTTGTAGGTGCTACTGGTTTATTTTCAGAGTTACAAGATTCACTAAATACAATTTGGGAGGTTAAGCCAAAACCCGGACGAGGAATCATTAACATGATTCGCACACGCTTTTTATCATTTACAATGATTCTGGGTATTGGCTTTTTACTATTGGTGTCTTTAGTAGTTAGTGCTGGTTTATCAGCAGTGATAACTTACTTTAGTGGTTTGCTACCGGGTGCAGATTTTATCTGGCAGATATTTAACTTCATCCTTTCTTTTGCTATTACTACAGCTTTATTTGGGTTGATTTTCAAATTTCTCCCAGACGTAAAAATTACTTGGAATGATGTTTTTATTGGTGCTGTTATTACTTCCTTTTTGTTTACTGTCGGTAGATTTTTGTTAGGACAGTATTTGGGTAATGCAACTTTTGGTTCAACTTATGGCGCGGCTGGTTCGTTGGTAGTTATCCTCGCTTGGGTTAACTATGCTGCCCAAATTCTCTTTTTTGGTGCTGAGTTTACCCAAGTTTATGCTAGAAAATATGGTAGTGGGATGACTCCTACAAAAAATGCTATACCTCTAGATGAAAACACTCCTAATAATCAAAGTCGTACGACTAATAAAAAGAAGCGCTCTTCTAACTTAATTAGTCGCATCACTCATTATTTTCAGCAGCCCAAACGCATTAAACGTAGAAGAAGCAACCAACGTTTTTAGTCATTAACTGCCCCCTACGGGGGAATTAAAAATTAAAAATTAAAGTTTCGGCTACGCTCAGGGTTAAAAATTAAGAACCTAATAGATAAATCTTGGGGCTTGAACTAAAGCCTCTGTGGTTTCACTCATGCTGATTTACCTCCTTATCTGCTAGAGATGCTAAAGGTTTACTCTTATAGAAGAAATATTTAGCCAATGCTTGCTAGAGTCTGGAGTGCATCAATTGTAGGCATCGATGCCGTCAAAGTAGGCGTGGAAGTCGATGTGTCGGGAGGATTGCCAGGAATTGTAATTTTGGGACTACCAGATGCAGCGATTCAGGAATCAAAAGAAAGAGTTAAGGCGACGTTGAAAAATGCTGGTTTTGCCTTTCCAATGAGGAAAATTGTAATTAATTTAACTCCGGCAGATTTACGCAAGGAAGGGCCTTGTTTTGATCTACCTATTAGCATAGGAATTTTAGCCGCTTCTGAACAAGTTAGTGCTAATTTACTCGGAGATTATCTATTTTTAGGAGAAGTTTCTTTAGACGGTAGTTTAAGGCCTGTAGCAGGTGTGCTACCCATTGCGGCAACTGCTCAAGAAATGGGAATTGCTGGTTTAATTCTCCCTATTGATAATGCCCAAGAAGCAGCAGTGGTTAAAGGATTAGCTGTTTACGGCTGTAAAAATCTGCCTGAGGTGGTTGATTTATTAAATAATCCCGGACTTTACAAACCTGTACAACTTAACGAGTTAGAAAAGTTACCACAAACATCATATCCTGGTGCGGATTTACAAGATGTAAAAGGACAAGCTCATGCTCGGCGGGCTTTAGAAATTGCCGCTGCTGGTGGACACAATTTAATTTTTGTCGGGCCGCCTGGTAGTGGTAAAACGATGTTAGCAAGACGCTTACCAGGGATTCTGCCACCGCTGGAGTTTGCGGAAGCCTTAGAAGTGACTCGGATTCACTCGGTAGCAGGTTTATTAAAAAATCGTGGTTCATTAGTACGCGATCGCCCTTTCCGTAGTCCCCATCACTCAGCATCGGGGCCTGCTTTAGTTGGCGGTGGTAGCTTTCCTCGTCCAGGAGAAATTTCCTTATCACATCGGGGTATTCTTTTTTTGGATGAATTAACAGAATTTAAACGTGATGTGTTGGAATTTCTGCGTCAGCCTTTAGAAGATGGCTATGTGACAATTTCCCGCACCAGACAATCAGTGATGTTCCCGGCACAGTTTACATTGGTGGCGAGTACCAATCCCTGCCCTTGTGGTTACTATGGCGATACCATTCAACAGTGTACTTGTTCACCAAGGCAACGTGAGCAATATTGGGCTAAACTTTCTGGGCCTTTAATGGATCGAATTGATTTACAAGTAGCGGTGAATCGCTTAAAACCAGAAGAAATTACCCAACAACCGACGGGAGAAACATCTTTTTCAGTTAGAGAAAGAGTATTACAAGCCCGCGATCGCGCTATCGTCCGTTTTCAAGGAGAATCAAATCTGCGTTGTAATGCCCAAATCCAAAGTCGTCATCTGCAAAAATGGTGCAAGTTAGATGATGCTAGCCGGATTTTATTAGAAGCGGCAATTAAAAAATTAGGTTTATCAGCCAGGGCAAGCGATCGCATTCTCAAAGTCGGGCGAACTATTGCAGATTTAGCCGATGATGATCACCTCAAAGCTAATCATGTGGCCGAAGCGATTCAGTATCGCACAATCGATAGAATGCAATAATAAGTTGAGACAGACCACAAACCTCGTTGTAGATTAATAAATGTATCCACAACACCTAACTAATTCAGGCTTGGTATTTCACAGCGAAGGGTTTGGAAATGTTTTCTTCGACAGAAGCTCCCATAATTGGGACAATTTTACTAGTAGCTTTGGGTATTTTAGGTTGGGGCTTTTATCGCGCCAGACCTTTTGGTAAACTGGGAATCTTAGCCTGGTTGCAGTCTGTGGTGTTAATGACTCCCTGGCTGTTGTTTTTTGGTTTGTTTGCAGCAGGAATTTACATCAACATCGCGGGTATCTTGCTTTTGGTAGTGCTTTCCGCTGGGTTGTATGTGTATTTGGGAAGACAGCTACGCGCCGCTGGGCAGGATGCCATACTTAAGCAGCGGGCAACAGAAAGGTTAAGTGCTGATTCTTCTGCTGAAGCAAATAACAACACTCCAGCGGTTACTGAGGCACTAAAAGCCGATATCTTAACTATTCCCGAAGAAGACTTGAGCGCCATTAAAGGCATTTTTGGGATTGATACATTTTTTTCCACAGAAGCGATCGCCTATCAAGAAGGAGCTATCTTTAAAGGTAATCTCCGGGGAGAACCAGAAGAAGTTCACGATCGCCTAACTGCGAGTTTAAAGGAACGAATGGGTGATAAATATCGCCTATTTTTGGTAGAAAACACAGATAAAAGACCCGTGGTAATTGTCCTACCTAGTAGCAATGATCCACGTCCAACATCTTTGTCGCAAAAATCCTTCGCTGTTATCTTGCTATTAGCAACGATCGCAACCAGTATTGAAACTGCGGGGTTACTGCTGAATTTTGATGTATTAGCCAATCCAGAACGGTTTATAGAAGGCTTACCAATAGGTGCTGGGATATTAGCAGTTTTAATCGTCCATGAAATTGGGCATTGGTTACTTGCCCGTCGTCACCAAGTCCGTCTGAGTTGGCCTTTCTTTTTACCTGCTGTCCAAATTGGCTCTTTTGGGGCAATTACTCGCTTTGAGTCTTTGTTACCTAATCGCAAGGTACTATTTGATATTGCTTTAGCAGGGCCAGCCTTCGGTGGAATTGTTTCTTTATTAATGCTAATCACTGGTTTGCTGCTTTCCCATCCAGGCAGTTTATTTCAATTACCAAATCAGTTTTTCCAAGGCTCGATTTTGGTAGGCAGTTTAGCGCGAGTTGTGCTTGGTTCGACTTTACAGTCACCATTAGTAAATGTTCATCCCTTGGTAGTGATTGGTTGGCTGGGTTTGGTAATCACCGCCTTAAACTTGATGCCGGCTGGACAATTAGATGGAGGCCGGATTGTTCAGGCAATTTATGGGCGTAAAACCGCAAGCAGAGCAACAATTATTACTTTAATTTTGTTGGGGGTCGTCTCTTTTGGCAATGCTCTGGCTTTGTATTGGTTAGTCGTAATTGTATTCTTACAACGGGAGCCAGAACGACCCAGCTTGAATGAAATCAGCGAACCCGATGATGCTAGAGCCGCTTTAGGTCTTTTGGCGTTATTTTTGATGATTGCCACCCTCTTACCCCTGACTCCCGCCTTGGCTGGACGTTTGGGAATTGGTGGCTAGTCAAGAAAGAGGCAGGGGGCAGCACTTCGGCTTGCTTCGACTGCGCTCAGCAACCAACGCTCAGTGACCGGGAGCAGGGGGGAAAGAGGATTTTCCTGTGTTTTGAACAGATGCGGGAATTATCCCCCCGAAAGTTCGGGGGATGAGTTTAATTACTTTTGGATGTTTCAGGATATTCAACGCCCAACTGTATTTGCTGACTGATTAAATAGCAACTCACGTGACTTTTCAACATCTAGCGTCTGATTTTTGAAGGCTTCTGCTTTCTCGTAGGCACGAATTGTGGCTGGACGCGCCCCAATTGCTTCAAACCAGCGCTTCAGGTGGGGAAAATCTTCTAGTTTCTGATTTTGACTTTCATAAGGCACAATCCAAGGATAAGCGGCAATATCAGCAATGGAATAATCGCCAGCAACAAATTCTCTATCTGCTAGTCGCTGATTTAAAACTGCATATAAACGCCCTGTTTCATTCACGTAGCGATTAATGGCGTAGTCAATTTTTTCGGGAGCATACTTATTAAAGTGATGGTTTTGTCCTGCCATTGGCCCCAAACCACCCATTTGCCAGAATAACCATTGAAGAACTTCAGCGCGATCGCGGGCATTTTGAGGAATCAATTTTCCGGTTTTGTCTGCCAAATACAGCAAGATTGCCCCAGACTCAAACACAGAAATTGGCGCACCTTGATCTACTGGTTCATGATCAACAATCGCCGGGATACGATTATTAGGTGAAATCTTCAGAAATTCCGGTTTAAATTGATCTCCACTCCCAATGTTTACAGGAATAATTGTGTAAGGTAATCCAATTTCTTCCAAAAATATCGTAATTTTATGACCGTTGGGAGTTGTCCAATAGTAAAGTTCAATCATCGGTTATTAGTTGTTAGTTGTTAGTTGTCTTTGTTCTTTCTTAGAACCCATTTGAGATATTTCTAGGGCGCGTAAGCCTTTCAGGTGTCTAGGTTTTATCCTTTGGGACGCATATAGTTCTACAATCGTGATTCCGTTGTTAAATCACTCGAACGAGGATTACCTAAAAGCCATCCATCTATTGCGTGAAGAAAGAGATTAAATGGGTTCTATAAAGTTTCTAAGACTTCTGACTTGAGAAACCTTACTTTTGCCAGTGAAGCATACTTGTCTTCTTCAGAGCGATAGCCAGTCGCACAAGCTACGACTGTCGTAAAGCCTTTGGCAGTCAGCCCCAATAAATTATCGTATTTGACAGGTTCAATTCCTTCCATTGGGCAGGTGTCAACACCGAGTAACGCGGCACTGGTCATAAAGTTACCCAGTGCAATGTAAACTTGGCGCGTTGACCAGTCATTGACATTAAAACTGCGTGCGCCATCAACCACGTCACTGACCATGAGGTTCCGATAGTTTGCCATTGCATCTACAGTCCCTCCACGAAGCTCGGCAGTGCGGGCGATGAAATGATCGACATGCTCGGCAGTGAGATTCTTTTTGATCGTAAACACAACATAGTGAGAACAATCAGTAACTTGTGATTGATTCCAAGAGAAGGGCTTGAGCTGTTCTTTGAGTTCCGGGCTAGTAACAACCAGAAATTTCCAAGGTTGAAGCCCATAGGAAGAGGGTGACAACACCAAGGTATCTTCTAAAGCTGTCCAGATTTCTGGAGAAATTGTTTTAGATGGATCAAATTGCTTGGTGGCATAGCGCCATTTAAGGTGTTCCAGTAGGTCTGTTGTGGTGATGTGATTCATAGATAAATAAATTCCTTCTGGTTAATATTTTATGAATGCGGTGATTTGGCGATCGCAGCAAAAACTCTATGATGTACCTGAAGTACAGGTGTAGGATATTTTGCTTGCAGTAACGCCGCTAATTCTTGGTCAAATGCTGCTACTTTATCTAATGTCAAACTAGCTTTAACACCAGCACTAGCACGGATTCGCCCCCGCCAAGCTTCGTGTGTAAAAGGCACAAATACATCATCAGAAAATGTCTGGATTTCGCAAAATCCTGCTTCGGCTATATCTTTTAACCATTGGGGATACAAACCATAACTTCCGCCCAAATTCCACGCCGGATTATGAGCTTCTATGAGTTGTTCTGTGGCTTCAACTACATTACCTTTGAGAGGTATCCAATCAAAATGGGCGATCGCTATCAAGCCATTTGGTCTTAAGATTCGAGCCACTTCTTGTACAGCCCGCGGACGATCAAACCAATGCCAACACTGTCCGGCTGTGACTACATCTGCACTTGCATTTGGTAAGCCAGTATTTTCGGCAGTTCCTAAGCGATAATCTATTTGGTTTGATTGGTCGAGTTCTTGGGCTTGTTTGAGCATAGCTGCGGATGGATCTATACCAATGACATCGCAACCTCTAGCTGCAAAACCGCGTGCTAATGTTCCTGTACCTGTGCCGAGATCAACAATATTTTGCCCAGGTAAACCAATACCAAATTCTGAGAGTTTGTCAAATAAGAAACTGGGAAAACCTGGGCGGTGTTTGGCGTAATCATCGACGGTTGCACCAAAATCAACTTTCATAAGAATTGCCAATTCTATCTACAGAAACATTGTCAGAAAATGGCAAACGTCCCGGATTCAGCCGTGGTTCTGCGGCATAGCCAACAGGTACTAAAACAGCGATCGCTAAATCGGAATTTTCTGCACCAATTACTGCCTTAACTTGCTCTTCTATCCAGCCATTCATAAAGCAGGTAGATAAACCCAAACTTTCGGCTGCTAAGACTAAATGTGTGGCAGCAATCATGGCATCTTTAATTGTATATTCTCGCCGCTTGTCACCCAATTTTTCTTGAAATTGAGGAACGGCATTTTTAAAATAGTTGACTGTATTTTCATTCCATGCCCCAGTTTCAAATCCTCGCTCTAAAATTGGGGTTAAATCTTGGTCGCCTGTGTTCGGATCAGCGGCAAAAACAAAGGTTACAGGTGCTTGGATAATTTGCTGTTGATTCCAAGATGCTGCTGCTAGTGCTGCTTTTTGTGCCTCATCTTGTACAAGAACAATCTGCCAATCTTGGATATTAAAACTGCTGGGTGCAGCTACAGTCAACTCTACTAATTGCTTGAGTAGTTCTGGAGCTATGGGGTCTGTTTTAAAAGTTTTGATAGAACGACGCTGGGCGATCGCCTTGGGTACATCTAAAGCTTGAATTTGGGTGGTAGTATTCATGAGATTCTCCTGATAATGATTAGTAATGAGCGTGAAAATTGACTAAACAATTGCTCTAACAACGCCACCATCTACCCGCAAAGCTGCGCCATTCGTGGCTGAAGCTAAAGGACTAGAAAGGTATACAACCATTGCTGCAACTTCTTCATTAGTAGCGAAGCGTTGGATCAGGGAACTAGGACGCACATTTTCAAAAAACTCCGCCTCAACTTTATCAACACTAGTACCTCGCTCTTGCGCCATATTAGTAATAAAATCCCCAACACCTTCGGAGCGAGTTGGCCCTGGTAAAACGGAGTTGACTGTAACTCCACTACCAACAGTCATTTCTGCTAAACCCCGCGAAATAGCTAACTGAGCCGTCTTAGTCATGCCATAGTGAATCATTTCAACAGGAATTTGTAGACCAGATTCACTAGAGATAAAAATTATTCGTCCCCAGTTTTTCTTTAGCATGGGTTGCAAATATTTACGACTCAAGCGTATACCACTGAGGACATTAACCTCAAAGATGTTTAACCATTCCTCGTCGGTAATTTCTGAAAATGCTTTTGGTTCGTAAATACCCAAATTGTTGATTAAGATATCTATCTGAGGAACATCCCCAAGCAGTTGTTCTACTCCGGCTTTTGTTCCTAAATCAGCTACAACACCAGAAATTTGACCATCAGGTGTACTTTGTTTAATTTTATCGATCGCCTGTGCTACTCGTTCCTCAGATCGACCATTGACAATTACCGATGCTCCTTCTTGTGCTAATGCGGTAGCGATCGCTAATCCAATTCCTGCGGTTGAGCCACTCACCAGCGCAGATTTACCCTGTAATTTTAAGTCCATTTTGATTTTTCCTTAAAATGTAGGACTTACGCAATAACTCTGTCAAACCTCTTTACTTCGTGTCCTTCGTGTCCTTTGCGGTTTGTTTTTTCATAATTTTGCGTAAGTCCTGAAATGTTAAAAATGGGCATAAGGCATGGAAAAGACTTGCAATAAGTTCCTCTCTGCTCCTATGCTCCCCTGCCTTAAATATGCTGTGCTAAGGTCTTATTCAAGGTGGTTTTGGGAACTGCCCCTACAACAGTATCAACTTGCCGACCTCCTTTAAATACCATTAAGGTAGGAATACTGCGAATCCCGTAATGGCTGGCAATGTTGGGATTTTGATCTGTATTCAGTTTCACCACTTTTACCTGTCCTTCGTATTCGCCAGCCACTTCATCGACAACCGGAGTTACCATTCGACAAGGGCCACACCAAGGAGCCCAAAAGTCCACTAAGACAGGAATTGCACTTTCTAAAACTTCTGACTTGAAAGTAGCTTCTGTGACATTTGTAATGGATGACATAACTGCCCTCCTAATTAATTCGTTTGTTCGATAATATCGAATAATTAAAATATACGCGATTTTAAGCGATAATGCAAGTATGAGACTTTTGTATCACCCAGACCGAAAAAACATTTCTTTACCAGGAGTACTATATGCCTTGGGCGATCCAGTGCGATTAGAGATCGTGCGGTTGCTAGCGACAAAGGGAGAGCAGTGCTGTGCCGGATTTGATTTTGCGATCGCCAAGTCAACAATGTCGAATCACTTCAAAATTTTAAGGGAGTCGGGGGTAGTCTTGACTCATAAAGAAGGGACACAACACATAAATCAGTTGCGAAAGGAAGATTTAGAGGCGTTGTTTCCAGGGTTGTTGGATGCAGTATTGCGATCTGCACAACCGTTGCTGACTTGTCAAGAGTCAACGGTAATTCGTAATTGATAAAGTCGAACTACTGTCCTAGTTCTTTAATATTGTTCATGACTTCTTGATATAAGTCGTTGTTATCTTGACTTTGAAAGATGGCTGCGGCTTGTTTCAAGTCTTGCAGCGCTCCCCGTCTATCGCCTTGTTCTGCACGAGCATTTCCCCGATTATTGTAAGCGGGGCCAAAGTTAGGATTGATGCGAATAGCTTGATTATAATCTGTGATTGCTCCTTGTTTGTCTCCTTGAGCAGCACGGGTATTGCCTCGGTTATTGTAAGCAATGGCATATTTCGGCTCTAGAAGAATAGCTTGATTATAATCGGCGATCGCTCCTTCTTTATCTCCTTGGCTTGAGCGAGCATTTGCTCTGTTATTATAGGCTTCAGCATAGTTGGGCGAGAGGCGAATCGCTTCGTTGTAATCTGTAATTGCGCCTCTGTTGTCTCCTAATGAAGCACGAGCGTTTCCCCGACTATTGTAAGCTTCAGGATCGTTGGGGGAAAGGCGAATTGCTTCATTGTAATCGGTAATCGCTTTTTGTTTGTCTCCTGTATCAAAGTAAGCCAATCCCCGCCCTTTGTAGGCTGCGCTATATTCAGGATTCAGGCTAATTGCTTTATCATAGGAAGCGATAGCAGCTTGTGGGTTGCCTTTGAGATGCTGATTTTGGGCTTGAATATAAAATTTTCCGGCTTGCGATGTCTGAACTACACGACGGTTAGGAGAACTAACTCCGATCTCTGTCACCAACACCTGTTTATCTCGACTACAGGAAACGCTGATAATTGCGCTTAATCCGGTAACTACAGCTATAGTCAATATTCTTTTCAGCCTTACCCACTTTTGCCCAAACAACCGCAATTTCATAAATTTGCTCTAAACTGCCATTACACCTGAATTAAATTAGAATTAATCTTTAATTAATAATTTGACTAAAGTATTGCTCCTAACTTTTCGTAGATGTGCGAAGTCAATTGACATTTTTACCTCATAACCTTTAGGTTTAATTAACGTTTATTTACTAGAACAACCGGGAAATTTCTAGAATCAATTATGAAGTATAAAACTTTTCACTTTACATTGATTCTTTGTTAGTTATCTTGATTAATAGCAGTTGTTTTCTAGTTCTCACGCTATGTTGTATCATGTCTTTTGTTATACTTGCAAGCTAAATTAAATAAACCATTTGGTTTTTTTAATCAAAAATTTAACCCTGAGCGTAGTCGAAGGGTTAGATTTTTGGTTGAACAATTAACTTAATATCAGCTTGCAGTTTGAGTCATCTGGAATATCTACTCATTCCCCTCGTCACTTTCCTGGGTTTTAGGAGTCAACCGCCAAGCTGTGCTGGTGTCGATATCTACAGATAGTTCTTCCAGGTTTTGCCCTAAATCTTTTTGCAGTTTTTGAGTCAATGTGACGGGAAAGTCTAAACTAATGCCTTGCATTTGCACTAGTCTTGCTAGTTCTGTAAATGCCACTTTGACGGTTTTACGCTCGTAACTAGTTAGCTTACAAAATGATGTTTCTGCAACATCTTGAGCTTGCATAGCTTTTTTCATGCGCTCTTGCAGATGCTCAAATTCTGAATTTAATAGCTTCCATTGCTCCTCAATTTGAGTATATCTTGCACCTAACGCTATTAAATCTTCCGTAACTGAATCAGGATTACTTTCTATTTCTAATTCTAACAAACTTTGATGTATTTGAGCAAGATAAATGCAGTCTAAGTAAGCATATTCAATTTGTTCTTCAGTTAAAGGTCGCTGTCCCCAATTACTGGTTTGTTCTTGTTTATCAATATTGTTAAAATTACACAGTGCCGTTGCGAGAGTTTTGAGTTGATAATTAGGTAATGGTAGGAGATAGTAAGGAATCTTTTTTGCTATTTCTAAAGTGCAAGTGATATTTTGAGCTTTCTTGTTACCCAGTAATTTCACATCATAGCTGGCGTTATGAAATACTTTTTCAATCGCAGCATTGAGCATAATTTGCTCAGTAAAGTCAATTATAATATCAGGTTGATCTAGGACATCTAAAAGATAAACGCGATCGCCACTCATATCTGTAGGATCATCTAATACTTGAATTAGCGATAATCTGGGATTACGACTTTTATAATCAGCTACTTCTGTATCAATCCACAGAGTTTTAGCGGTAGTATATTTAGCAACAATGGTACGAATTTCGCTAGTAGAAGTCAAATATGGCATTAACTAATATTTCCTGAGATTGCTTTTTAATAAATCTCGCCTAGAGATGTATAATATTTGACTGAAGCGGTTACATATTTAAATTTTATATTTATACATCATTTATTCTTGTACATCGATTTTCAGATTCTGTTGCATGGCGATACCTACACCATAAGCGTCTAGAACTTCACTTTGTAGTAAGGTATGTGCGACATTGTATTGGTCTGCCTGACTACGGTTTTGGCTGAGTTTATATTTACCTTCAAGTCGAGTTACTATCATTTCAAAACCAACAATACCATTCATCATTCCCTGGCGGAAGTCTTCAGATAAGCTATGCCACTGTGATTGATATTCAGAACCATAAGTATTTATCATTTCGTCTATCATTTTGTCCATCAGTTCTTGTGAGTCATCCAGAGTAATAACTTGAGGTACACCATAGGCATGAACAGCGATATAGTTCCAGGTTGGTACACTCTCGCGCTTCTGGTATAAAGATGGTGAAATGTAAGCATGAGGCCCAGTGAAAACGGCAAGGGATTCACTTGCTTTAAAAAACTGCCACTGGAGATTATGTTTAGCAAGATGACCAGTTAACTTCACAACATCATCTTGTATCGTGACGACGAGGGGAATATGGGAAGCAATAGGAAAATTATTTTGAACAGATACCAACGTCGCAAAACTATTGGCACGCATAAACGCGACTAGTTTATCAATGTCTTCTTCTCGAAAAGCATCTGGGATGTACATGATATTTAAACTTGCATTAGGTCTCTACAGATAACTTCATTTTGACCTCTCCCCGCCAAAGCTGTACTTTTGCTCCCCTCCACTTGGTAAGGGGAAGGGTTGGGGGTGGGGTTGTTTCTATGCATCTTCATATAGAAGTGGTATAAGCTGATATTGACCTTTCTGAAAATTTATACCGAATACTGTGAAATTATCGGTTGACAAAATCAATTCAGAACTTGGGACAATTCTAATTGTCTCTGATGGAGAACAACTTTGCGCTGTTGATTTTGCTGATTACGAGCAACGCATGGTAAAACTCCTGCAAAGACGTTATGGTAACTTCTGTTTTCAAGAAGTGAAAGATCCACAGGGTTATAGTAGCCGGATTCAAGCTTATCTTAAAGGCGATCGCCATAGCTTAGATCATATTCCGGTGAGTACTGGGGGTACTACTTTTCAGCAACAAGTTTGGCTAGCACTGCGAACTATCCCTTGGGGAGCCACAATTTCTTATGGTGAACTAGCCGCAAAAATTGCCAAGCCAACTGCTTATCGTGCTGTCGGCTTGGCAAATTCATTAAATCCAGTAGCGATCGCCCTTCCCTGTCATCGGGTCATTGGTGCAAATGCTACACTTACCGGATATGCAGGGGGACTAGAACGTAAACGTTGGTTGTTAAACCATGAAGGGCTAAGATCAACTTAAGCTCACTCAACTTTGTTTATTTTATACTTCGAGCAGAAACTAACAGTTGAGGGATGTCAAAACCGCCCCGAAAAACAAAGTCGGATATGATCCGCCATCCTCTACGGCTGAACAACAGTTCATTTATCGATGGGCTAGATTCTGGATATAACTCTCCCCAGCGAAGCAGTTCAGAACGAGTCAAAAAACACTCATCCAAACGATGCCAATCTACTGAGAATCCTGTCTTTTTAAGTAGAGTGAATACCTCCTCTTGACTGAATGCATGAAGGTGATATGTATCCATGTGACGTGTCTCTCCTAGTGGTACAGAGAGCAGAAATACTCCATCAGGAATTAGAAGATGATGAATGCGTTCGAGAAACTTCTCAGGATGATAGAGGTGTTCTATAGTTTCAAACGATGTCACAAAATCGAAACGCTCTGGCCATTCAAACTGCTCTGCATCGGCGCAGATAAACTCTAAATCGTTTTCTTGATAATTTTTCTTGGCATATTCGATTGTTTGTAGAGATACATCTACCCCGACTACAGAGGTTGCTCCTGCAAGCTGAAGTATTCGGCTACCGTATCCACTACCACAAGCGATGTCTAGAACTTTTTTACCACTAACATAGTTGGCAGCAGTTTTGTAGCGCCCAAAGTGTAGATCAAGAAACTTTTGACTTGCCGAATCATTTGCTGTCTCATTAGGAACGAGACGCTCCCAGGTTAAGGGAAGAATTTCTGACGCTTCGACTAAAGTGGGAACAGAATTACTCACGACTGATTGATTTCCAAGAAAGTTGTGTTCGGG
>JBBSOP010000010.1:0-25114 GCA_038259655.1 Chroococcales cyanobacterium | reverse complement strand
TATAATAAAGAATAGTAAGTGGTTCGCGATAGAACATCGCGAACCACTCTTTCTTTTCCACATCCCGTGAAAAGTCAGGTAGGTAATTAATAATGGGTTTCTCTAAATTACCCATTATCAATTATCTAGAAACATTAACCGAGGCGATCTATCTAACCGCGACTGCTACCTAAACCAATTGCACTACGGACATGGCCATTGTTAGCAAATCGCTCATCCATAATCTGTTGATAAACTGCTTCATAACCATCGGTCATGCGCTGAAGACTAAAATGATCTTCAACATGCTTGCGACAAGCATAACGATCTAACTCGGCTATTCTATCTACAGCACTGATGCACTCTTCAATATTGTTGCAGAGAAAACCGGTTTTTTCGTGAGCAATTACTTCTGTAGTAGAACCTAGTTTCATTGCAATAACTGGTGTGCCAGCTGCCATTGATTCAACCATCACTAACCCAAATGGTTCTCGCCAGGTGATAGGAAAAAGAGTTGCAACTGCACCTCCCATCAGAGCATTCTTTTGTGTATGGTTAGCTTCACCCACATACTCAATTTGCTTACCGTCAATTTGTGGCTTAATCTCTTGCTCAAAGTATTCCACATCCACAACATCTACCTTCCCGGCGATTTTTAAGTGCCAACCTGTTTGTTTAGCAATAGCGATCGCTAGATGTGTGCCTTTCTCTGGAGATATTCGTCCTAAAAATGCCAGATATGGCGGATCTTCCGGTTGGGCATGAAATTGATAACTGCTGACATCAATGCCGTTGTAAACCGTTTTTACATAGTTGAGTCCTAACCTTAGTTCTCGTTGGGCATCAGAAATACTGACAAAAGGTTGATGTTTAGCATGTTGAAACATCTTTTCATTATCAGGGGTAAAAATGCCGTGCAGAGTATGAATCGTGGGAGTTTTTACCAGATTCGCATAAGGTAGTGACGAGCAGCATAGGTGGGAATGAATAATATCAAATTCCTCTGCCCGTTCGTATACTAGACCTAATTGCAGCATCTCATAGATACCTCGTTCCTTGACGTTAGGATCGAGTCTGAGGGCGCGAGGATGCACTGATACTAACTCTGCTGAAGTGAGAGAATCTCCCGATGCAAATAGTGTGACTTCATGTCCGCGTCGAACTAATTCATCGGTCAATAAAGCCACTACTAGCTCTATACCTCCATAAGCTATAGGGGGAACTCTTTCTGATAGTGGGGCTACTTGAGCAATTCGCATCACCAACCTCCTACAAAATAAAATTTGACTTATACCAATTCCCTGTGGAGCCGCACATTATTTTCACCCCTCCCCGCCAAAGCTGCGCTTTTGCTCCCCTCCCCTTGGTAAGAGGAGAGGTTGGGGGTGGAGTTGTTTCTATGCATCTTCATATAGAACTGGTATTACAGGTATCTGTTTTGAATTAAAATGTGCTTATAAGTTATTGATTTCGCACTTTAAAATAACCTTAAACACCGATTTTGTTCTTAATAACTTCCAGATTCTAGGCTTTTATTGATGGTTTATTTGTCTATCTTTGTAGGGAAATCACCCTCTTCCTGAGAAGTAAAATAAATTCTAATTAAATAAACAATATCAGAAGTAAGATTTTTTTGATTTTATCCCCAGATATTGCTGTAATTAGTCAATTTTCCAGCATCATATAATGTCTAACAAAAAGTCTAAGTGTTTATAATTGGTGATTTTTTAAGATTTCTACGCACACAAGTTGGGCAATTAAATAAAATTACCTCCTTACTTAGGAGGATGTTTGTAAATATATGCTTTCTGGTTGCATAAGTCTGGAGTAGAAGAATATATATTGACCTTTTTGTAAAAATAGGCTATATTGTCTGGCCATAGAAAGAAATAATTGTAAGCGTGAATACTTCTCCTTCTCTAAACAAACCGCGTGTCGCATGGCAGGCGGTTTTCTCAGTAATCGTATTTATATTTATGTACCTGCCTATACTGGTACTTGGCTTTTATAGTTTCAATCAATCGCCTTATAGTGCGAGTTGGCAAGGGTTCACCCTTGATTGGTATAGTAAATTGTTCAGCGACGAGAGGATTTTATCAGCTTTAAAAAACAGTTTGATAGTTGCCTTTTGTGCAGTGGGTATTTCCGCAGTTGTGGGTACTTTAATGGCAGTAGGATTGGCGCGCTATCAATTTCCAGGTAAGAAATTGTATCGCGGTATTTCTTACCTACCGTTAATTATTCCTGATATTGCGATCGCTGTAGCCACCCTAGTATTTTTAGCAGCATTTGCCATCCCTCTAAGTTTGTGGACAATTGTTGCAGCTCATCTAGTCTTTTGCCTAGCTTATGTGGGACTTGTGGTTTCCTCACGGCTGACCAACTTAGATCCCCACTTAGAAGAAGCAGCATTAGATTTAGGAGCCACACCAGTACAAGCCTTTACAAAAGTATTACTACCTCAGCTCATGCCTGGTATTATAGCCGGCTGTTTGCTGGCTTTTGTCCTCAGCTTCGATGACTTTCTCATCGCTAGCTTTACCGCAGGTAGTGGATCTAACACTCTACCAATGGAAATTTTTAGTCGCATTAGAACAGGAGTTAAGCCTGATATTAATGCTCTTAGCATCCTCTTAATTTCAGTATCTGCAATTGTGGCGTTGACAGCTGAATTAATTCGCACTTTTGGAGAGAACAAGTGACAATATTTTTGTTGGCACAATTTAGCAATATTTGTAATGATATTAATTGAGTATTTAAAATGTATATTTGATCTTTAAAACGATATTTTAATTGATAAATATTACCGTGATAGCACTGAGGTCAATTAATCAACATACTTAATAAGATAATGTTGTTTTTATGATAAAAACACAAACAAAATTTGCCTGCTTACGAATAATTAAGTTATTCTAGACTAAAAAAATTGAAGTTTACATAAAAATACTTGTACTTGCTATTAGAGATAAAATTGCCTCCTAGACTAAAGGAGGCTGTTAAATCCACCTGCGTAGCATTTCTATAGGAAGGCTAATATTACGCGTCTAGTTTGTATAGCTGAGATTTCTCAGGGTGATCTTCCATGAATCAGATATATTTTGACAATGCTACTATTTTGATTGTTGATGATAATAAGACTAATTTACAATTAATTTCTGCTGCGATCGGTGATTCAAAATGGAAAATTTTGGTAGCTAATGACGGGAAAACTGCCCTTGAGCAAGCTGAGTTTTATCAACCACACCTAATACTTTTAGATGTGATGATGCCGGGAATTAATGGATTTGAAACTTGTCAAAAACTTAAGGAAAATTATCTAACGCAAGATATACCAATAATTTTTATGACCTCTTTATCTGATACAAATGATAAAGTTAAAGGTCTTTCAATAGGAGCCGTCGATTACATCATTAAACCGTTTCAAACAGAAGAATTTTTAGCTAGAATTAATATACATTTAAAGCTACATTTTTTAACTAAACAACTTGCTCAACAAAAAATAGAACTAGAAGAGCGAGTTAAAGAACGTACAGCAGAACTTTCTCAGGCGCTACATGATTTAAAACAATCTCAATTACAGTTAGTGCAAAGTGAAAAAATGTCTGCTCTTGGTCAGTTAGTTGCTGGTGTAGCTCATGAAATTAATAACCCTGTTGGTTTTATCAAGGGTAATTTAAACTACATGTCTCAATACACATCTAACTTAATTGAGCATTTACAACTTTATCGTTACTACTATTCAAAACCAGTAGTAGAAATTGACGAACATGCTCAAAAAATTGATTTAGAAGAAATGATTCAAGATGTCCCAAGAGTAGTGTCTTCTATGGGGGTAGGTGTTGAACGCATCTGTGAAATTAGTCAGAGTTTACGAAATTTTTCTCGTTCCGATGCATCTAATAAAGTAGCAATTGACATTCATCAAGGCATCGAAAGTACATTAATGATTTTGAAGCATCGATTGAAAGCAAATAATCAACGTTTACATATTGAACTGATTAAAAACTATAGTGATTTACCCCAATTAAAATGCTATCCAGGCCCCATGAATCAGGTATTCATGAATATTATTGCTAATGCCATTGATGCTTTAGATGAATCTATTGATATTTCTGAAAAGCCGCAGACCGATCAAAAATTCAATAAAATCATCATTTCTACCCAATTGGATTCTTTAAATAAAAAAATTATCATCTCAATCAAAGACAATGGTGATGGGATGACACCAGAAGTTCGAGAACATATATTTGAACAATTTTTTACTACTAAATCAGTAGGTAAAGGCACTGGTTTAGGATTATCGATTAGCCGACAAATTATAGAAGAAAAACATTTGGGAAAACTTGACTGTATTTCGAGATTAGGAGAGGGAACAGAATTTATTATTAAACTTCCTCTAGAAGAGGAAGAATTTTATACATCATGAACAACAAGATCCCCGACTTCTTTAAGAAGTCGGGGATCTTATTCTTACTATGGCAACACCCTTGACAAATTCTATAGTTAGCCATATTATTCTTCTTGTAAAGAAAATGTTTGCACTCACATATACTCTTATTTAAAAAGTACCCCGTAGAAAGCAACAAATAAATCAAACTTCTTAATCTGTAATTTTTAATGCAAGCATCTACATAGATGAAAGATAGAGTGTTTTATTTGTCTAAATATCTATTTTAAATTTGATAATATTGGGGCTAACTTGGGACAAGATGCTATTTCCCCCTCATTATGCAAATCTGCCAAAATCCCAATTGCTCAAATCCATTTAATCTTGACGGCAATAGATTTTGCATAAGTTGCGGACAAAGCAGCTTTGGCAAACTTTTGAGAAACCGCTATCGCGTATTGAGGCTCTTAGGTGAAGGCGGATTTAGCAGAACTTATGCAGCAGAAGACGCAGATAGATTAAATGCGCCTTGCGTGATTAAGCAATTCTTCCCGCAAGTTCAAGGAACCGTACAACGCGCTAAAGCAGCAGAGTTTTTCAAAGAAGAAGCATTTCGGTTGTATGAATTAGGAGAAAATCATACCCAGATTCCTAGATTATTAGCTTACTTTGAGCAAGGATTAAGTTTGTATCTTGTTCAAGAATTTATTCAAGGAAAAACTCTCTTACAAGAAGTTAAACAACAGTCTTTTAGTGAAGCACAAATTCGCCAACTTTTAGCTGATTTATTACCAGTTCTAGAATTTGTTCACTCTCATAATGTAATCCATCGGGATATCAAACCAGAAAATATTATCCGCCGGGACACTGATGGCAAACCAGTGTTAATTGACTTTGGCGGAGCAAAACAGGTAACACAAACTAGTTTAGCCAGACAAGCTACAGTTATTTATACTATTGGTTATGCACCCGCTGAACAAATGGCTGGATTCGCTTGTAATGGTAGTGATTTATATGCTTTGGGTGTAACTTGTGCGCGTCTTATAACTCAATGTTTGCCCTCACAAGATAGCTTCGGCAGTATTAATGATGGTCTTTACGATGCCATGAATGGCAAGTGGTTGTGGCAAGAGTACTTACAAAATAAAGGTGTCACTATTGGCGATGATTTAGGCAAAATTTTGGATAAGTTACTCAAGAACTTGCCTAGTGAAAGATATCAATCAGCCGCAGCAGTTTTTAATGATTTAATGTCTATCAAAACATCGACGAATGAAACACAAATTATAGAAACTGCCCAAACAACACTACTACAATTACAGGCGCTACCAAACTCAAATCCTCCATTACCTCCTTTACAAACCTTTGAATTTGAAGTATTGACAGTAGACACAGTTGGCAGAGAAGTCAGCCGCGATCGCCCCTGTGCTAAATTCTTTGTAGAAGCATTGAGTAATAGTGTGAACCTCGAAATGGTGGCAATTCCTGGCGGTACTTTCATGATGGGTTCACCAACCTTTGAAGGAGATGCTGACGAACGCCCCCAACACCAAGTCACCATTAAACCTTTTTTTATGGGTAAGTTTCCCGTAACTCAAGCACAGTGGAGAGCCATAGCAGCTTTACCCAAAGTCAAACAAACCTTAAATCCTCACCCTTCTAAATTCAAAGGTATCAATCGGCCAGTGGAAAATGTTTCTTGGCACGAGGCTGTAGAATTTTGTGTCAGACTGTCACAAAAAACTGGACGTAAATATCGTTTACCCAGCGAAGCTGAATGGGAATATGCTTGTCGTGCTGGAACTACTACATCCTTCCACTTTGGCGAAACGATTACCCCTGATTTAGTCACCTGTAGCAGTAGCGATACTTACTCTGTTGATGCAAAAACCAGATACCGTAAAGAAACTACCGACGTAGGCAGTTTTCAGGTAGCTAACGCTTTTGGTTTGTATGATATGCACGGGCTAGTTTGGGAATGGTGTGCTGATGCTTGGCATAATAATTATCATGGCGCACCCGCAGATGGAAGCGTTTGGGAAGTTAGCGGCGACGTGCATCGTCGAGTATTACGCGGTGGTTCTTGGAGCTTCAGCGCGGAACTTTGCCGTAGTGCTAGTCGTAGCTGGAATGAGTCAGATGGTGGGCTGAGAGTATGTGGTTTTCGAGTTGTATTATCTGCGACATAGATTCATAGCAGTACTTAAGAACAAGTTCCTACCCAATCCGCAGTATTTTGTGTTGGAGAATTATCTGTAGTGTCGGCATAGGTGTTATTAATAATAAAGTATTTTTTAGAACTTACTCCTTCAAGTTGTGTATTTAATTTATTGAAATTTGATATAGCAGTCCTAAATCATTCGTGAATAACAAGCTCCCCGACTTCTCAAATAAGTTGGGGAGCTGAGCCTCTCAGAAATATTATGTTTTTAAATGATTAAAAATTTATTTTATTAAGTATTTAATTCTACAGTAGAATAACTTTAACTGTTACCGATTATGCTTTAATTAAAGTGAGATATTTTGGATTTAAATAATACACTATAAAAAATAAAGATGATTTCAAGAATAACTATATTTAAACCAGTCTTAAGACAGATGAAATTGTTAATTAATCTACCTAAGATATAAAATACAAAACAAAGGGCGTTATGGATTTAGGGTGTTTAGGGTGCAGCTATCCCAAAGAGCAACCTAAAGTCAAAACAGAGTAAAAAATATAGATTTTACTCTGTATTTATTTATCTTGATAGATAAATACTGCCAAACAGCCATTACCCTTACAGGATAACGGCTACAGTTCTAAAAACTATTAATTTAAAGTCATTAAAAAGTACATAACTTTAAATTTCAGCACCCGCTTTAGCTTCTGCACCCATTGGCGAAACATAGTCACGGAAAAGGTTGAGTTGTTTATCAAAAGGTAATGCTTTGATATTGTTAAATAGTGTTTGAGCTTCTGAAGAAAGCTGATAGTCAGAAGGCATAGGAATAATAGTAGAGTTTTCCATGCCTTGAGCTAAACGATACCAAAATAGAAGCTTTGTAGTGTCACTTAAAGAACCATATTCACGGCTAATTTGGCTGTCTACTTTTTTGATTAAGTCACGTTGAACTTGCAATTGTTGTTCGTGAGTTAATTCTTTAACTTGATTGAACAAACCTTCAGCAATTTCGGGGGAAACAGTACTAGCATTGGGTGCTGCTGGGGTAATAGAATTACCAACTTCTTCGTAAATAAACCAAAACAGAGCCAACTGTTGCTCTACATCCAACTTTTGCCATGATTGCACAGATTCACGAATAGCTGGATCGTTTGTTTGGGTATAAGTCATAAACAATTTGATTGTAATTAATTAAACTTCAACAATAACAGTAACAAACTATATTTAGTGTTCCACCCTACTGAGGACGGATGTATCCAAATCATAAAGAATAACCCTGAGAAATAAAAACACTCTATAAATATAGAGACGCGATCGCTCGCATCTCTACACATCGGTTTAATTTCATCTAAACTTAGGCAATACGATCAATTTGCTTACCCTGGGTAGCGATCGCAGGTACTGCAAATTGGCTCATCGGCGCGGGTTTCATGTCTCGGTAGTCTAAAATTTGGACTAGAAGCAGATAAGCGATCGCTAAAAGAATAGAAATCGCACCTGTAATAACGGCAACTATTTTTGATCGGTTCATCACTATTTCCTATAATGTCAGTCAGCTATGATTGTGTACCTATATCCACATTGCCACAGTCGTTAGGAAGATTACTATATAAAGATGGATGGTTAGTAGTAACTGGACTTGATGAAACTGCTGGTAAACAAGCAGTAGAAGCTGTCTATGAAACCTTGATTTGGAAATGGATGGAAAGCGATCGCTCTTTTCCAGATCTAATCAGATATATAATTTTGGTGGTAAAAAAGTTTGTGTAGTATTCTGATGACAAAGGTTAAGAGTGTTGATATATCAGGAAATTTAGCATTTTTATTAGAAGTTGGTACAGAAGAATTACCTGCAAGTTTTCTCAGTGATGCCATCGCACAATGGCAAGAACGCATTCCCCAAAGTTTAGCAGTCAATAATTTGACAAGCGCATCTGTAGAAGTTTACGGTACTCCTAGACGTTTAGCGATACTCATCAAAGGTCTACCATCCCAACAACCAGACCGCGAAGAAGAAATTAAAGGTCCTCCCGCCCAAGCCGCTTTTAAAGATGGTAAACCGACACCAGCCGCCGTAGGCTTTGCTAAAAAGCAAGGAGTGGAACTAGAAGCTTTAGAAGTGCGCCCCACAGACAAAGGTGATTTTGTCTTTGTACAGAAAAGAACTCCCGGCCGCCCTGTCACAGAAATTTTGACAGAACTAGTTCCCCAATGGATTTTAAATTTAGAAGGTAAACGGTTGATGCGCTGGAGTGACGGGGATATGAGATTTTCCCGTCCTATTCGCTGGTTGGTAGCTTTATTAAATGAGACAGTTTTGCCGATTGAATTAGTTAATGGTTCAGAAACAATCAAGAGCGATCGCCTTTCTCAAGGGCATCGGGTTTTGCATCCAGAAAGTGTCACAATTAACCAAGCCTCTGATTATGTTAATACGCTACATTCTGCTTATGTTGTAGTTGATGCAGAAGAACGAGCCAAGATTATTAAAGAGCAAATTCAAGCATCGGTAAAAACTTTAAATGGTTCTACAGAAATTTACCCCGATTTGTTAGCAGAAGTTACTAACTTAGTTGAATGGCCTTCGCCTGTTATTGGTAAATTTGAACCAGAATTTTTACACTTACCTGCTGAAGTAATTACTACAGTTATGGTAAGTCATCAGCGTTATTTTCCGGTATTCAAAGCGGCAGATAACAAAGATTTACTACCCAACTTTGTGACTATTTCCAACGGAGATTCTAGCAAATCAGACATTATTGCTGTTGGTAATGAAAGAGTTATCCGCGCTCGATTAGCAGATGGACAATTTTTCTACGAAGCTGATTTAGCCAAGCCTCTAGAGAATTTTTTACCACAATTAGAAAAAGTCACTTTTCAAGAAGATTTGGGTTCTTTGCGGGTCAAGGTAGATAGAATAGTCAAAATTGCCGAGCTAATGATTGACCAATTGCAATTAGAAAAAAATCAACGCCATAATATCCAAAGAGCAGCTTTATTATGTAAAGCTGACTTAGTTACTCAAATGGTCTATGAATTTCCGGAATTGCAAGGAATCATGGGACAAAAGTATGCCTTAGCAAGTGAAGAAACAACAGAAGTAGCAACAGCGATTTTTGAGCATTATTTACCACGAGGAGCCGATGATATTTTACCCCAAACATTGACAGGTCAAGTTGTCGGTTTAGCAGACAGACTAGATACCTTAATCAGTATCTTTGGACTAGGTTTAATACCTACAGGTTCTTCTGATCCTTTTGCATTACGGCGGGCAGCTAATGCTGTAATTAACATTACGTGGGCAGCTAATTTGCCAATTAATTTAGAAAGTTTATTGGAGCAAATAGCGGCAGATTTCGCAGCAACTTATCACAAAAACAAAGCGCAATTAATCACAGCATTGCAAGAATTTTTTCTGCAACGGATTCGTACCCTACTGCAAGAAGAAAAACAGATTGACTATGACTTAGTGAATGCAGTTTTGGGAGAAAATGACCCCGAATATACCGAACGCGCCTTAGAGGATTTATTAGATGTCCGCGATCGCGCTTTATATCTGCAACAAATTCGCAACGATGGGACTTTAGATAAAATCTACGAAACTGTCAATCGTTCCACACGTCTAGCAGCCCAAGGTGATTTGGATACTAAACAGCTAGAACCCACAACAGTAGTTAATCAAGAATTATTCCAAAAACCTTCTGAGTCAGCTTTTTATAATGCCTTAGTCGATTTAGTACCCCAAACTCAAGCGGCGCAAAACTCACGCAACTATCAACTATTGGTGACAGGACTAGAAAAAATTGCTCCGACTGTGAGTAGTTTTTTTGATGGCGCAGATAGCGTTTTAGTCATGGATTCCAATCTTGAAATCAAGCGGAATCGGTTACATATATTGGGATTGCTGCGGAATCATGCCCGTATTTTAGCTGATTTTGGAGCGATCGTTAAAAATCTGTAGTTTAAAGCAACAAAAGGTGGTGTAATTTTTGCCAATAAACGCTAGTATAAGGAGTGCTTAACCAGGGTACTCTGCTACATACAGTCTATGCCAAGAGCTTCTGTGATTGGATTGGGAAAGTCCGGTGTTGCTGCGGCGAGATTGTTGACACGAGAAGGTTGGGAGGTGGAGCTAAGCGATCTCAATACCTCCGCAACTCTTCTCGAACAACAACAACAACTTGCTGCTGAACACATAACTGTCAAACTGGGGCATTCCCCAAACTTTAGTGATGTAGATTTACCCAATTTAATTGTTGTTAGCCCTGGAGTCCCTTGGGATATTCCTCTGTTAGTCAAGGCGCGAGAGTTAGGCATTGAAACTATCGGAGAAATGGAGTTGGCTTGGCGACACTTGCAATCTCTACCTTGGGTAGGAATTACAGGTACAAACGGCAAAACCACCACCACTGCATTAATTGCTGCCATATTTCAAACAGCAGGATTAGATGCTCCTGCTTGCGGTAATATTGGCTACGCGGCATGTGAAGTTGCTCTAGCTGAAAAACTCCCCGATTGGGTGATTGGGGAAATCAGTAGTTATCAAATAGAATCTTCTGTATCTCTGGCTCCCCGGATTGGTGTTTGGACAACTTTCACCCCAGATCACCTAGCCCGTCACAAGACTTTAAAAAACTACTACGATATCAAAGCCAATCTATTACGTCAGGCAGATTTACAAATATTTAATGGCGATGATGCCTACTTGAGAAGGGTGGGTATGAGTCATTGGCCTGATGCTTATTGGACAAGTGTGAAAGGCAAAGACTTTTTAATTGGTGAAAAAGGCTTTTATATTGAAGATGGCTGGGTTGTGGAAAAGTTGCGTTCCCACTCTGCACCTGAAAAAGTTGTAGAAACGTCTGCCTTGCGAATGGTGGGAGAACATAACCTGCAAAATCTTTTGATGTCAGTAGCCGCAGCCCGATTGGCAGAAATTGATTGTAATGCTATTAATACAGCGATTCGTGAATTTCCTGGTGTTGCCCATCGTTTAGAGCATATCTGCACTTGGGAAGGCGTTGATTTTATTAACGACAGCAAAGCCACTAATTATGACGCTGCTGAGGTGGGGTTAGCATCCGTGAAAAGTCCAGCAATTTTAATTGCTGGTGGAGAAGCAAAACCCGGTGATGATGTTGGTTGGTTAGCTAAGATTCAAGCCAAAGCGGCTGCTGTATTATTAATTGGTAGTGCTGCGCCAGCATTTGCCCAACGTCTGCAAGAGGTTGGTTATGCTGATTACGAAATTGTGGAAACGATGGAAAAGGCAGTTTCTAGATCAGCAGAATTAGCCAAATACCATCGAGCAACTGTAGTGTTACTGTCTCCTGCTTGTGCAAGTTTCGATCAGTATCCAAATTTTGAAGTTAGGGGTGACGATTTTCGCAAGTTATGCCTTGCATATTTACAGGATAGTTTTTCTCACGCAGAGGCGCAGAGAGAATAAGGAGTTTTAATTTAACAGTTACTAGTCAAAAGCCACCTGATAACTGACAACAGTTAACTGTTCACTGATTTAACTACTTATTCACATCCAATAATCTAGGACTTACGCACTGTACAAACGAATCATCTTGTGTATCAACGTGAATACGTCATTTTAGCCGTTTACAAACTATACTTTTTTAGTAGGGATCGCAAAAAGATAGTTGACAATTCTGGTTAAAAGCCTTGAAAAGCATATTTGCTATTTAGGCTTTTCTGTTAATGCGTAAGCCCTATAATCATAAAAAATACAGACAGTATATTTTTATACTTTATAGCATGTTATTCGCTCAAACCATCTATCTAAAGACAGGCGTGAAAAGAATAAAAAGCAGATATACTTCTATTAGCATTTTTTTAGCAGCAAATATGTTGTTAATAGCAGTTTAAGATAAGTTTTACTCAGTTTTAAAGATCGGAGGCAGGATCTTATATAGATGTGATGTGATACTCATGCCAACTTCTTCATATTCAGTTCTAAGTCCTTATATTGCTGCTGACTTAAAACTGGAGTTAGATCAACAAAATATCTTCAATTTTCCTATTTCTACTTCTAGTCGGGCCATCAAAGCGAATAGTTATTACTTTGGACATCGTGAATGGGCAAAAAACTATTTTGAAAACTGTCATCGTGATCAAATGTTTAAATCATGTTGGCAGGCGGCTATGGGGAGTTGGGATCATAAAATTGTTGTAGATATTGGTTGTGGCCCGGGCAATTTGTATGCAGCCCTAGGGGGGAAACCACAATTATTAATCGGTGTAGATGTTAGCTATGGCGCATTGGAAATGGCTCAGCATCTTGGCTATACACCTGTCCTTGCAGATGCTCACCAACTTCCTTTCGTTTCCCAATTCGCTGATGTTGTGGTACTTAATGCCACACTGCACCACTGTGAATACATGGACATTGTGTTAAACGAAGCAGCGCGTTTAGTTCGTCCAGGCGGTATTTTAATCACAGACCACGACCCTCAGCTAACTGCCTGGAACTTCCAAGGATTAGGCTTGTGGTTATGGAACTTACGTTTATGGCTATATCGGTTTATCAAACGAGGAGGCCATACCTCAAAAGCAGAACAAATTTGGGGATTAGCAACTGAAGTTCATCACCGACCTGGTGATGGAGTAACACAAGATTTTTACCATAAAACTCTAGAGCCGCTCGGCTTTACAGTTAAAGTCTATCCTCACAACCACACACTGGGAGCAGAAGTACTGCAAGGCAATCATGGTCAAGCACAGATGAAGTATCGCTGCGCTCAATGGTTATCTGGTATTAATTCCAATTCCTCAGAGACAGCATTATCTTTGATGTGTATTGCCAGACGGGTTTGAGTTTATTTAGGGTTTGAAAACAGACCCTAGTATTCTATCTCCTTAATTTTGATTAGTTCGTAGTCAGGGCTTTAGTCCTGACTATGAACTAAACTTACCTACTGGTTCACATCCAATAGCCGGGAAGTTTGTAACCGTGCCATCCACTTTTGTAAGTAGACTAAATTAGCATTTTGTTCAGCTGGATCTT
The DNA here is from genome assembly GCA_038259655.1 of Chroococcales cyanobacterium. Taxonomy (GTDB): domain Bacteria; phylum Cyanobacteriota; class Cyanobacteriia; order Cyanobacteriales; family Nostocaceae; genus Halotia. Next base: position 11,568 of record JBBSOP010000010.1, on the reverse strand, counting down.
GGGTATCTAAAGAATGAGGCATCAATCCTAAAATTGTTGCTGTTGTCACACAAAACATTGATTTTTGAAAGCTTATACAAATTTGTACCAGCAAATCATCTTCACCTCGAAGACTGCGGCGATAAACTTCATGTAAATACTCTGGAAGATAATGACGCATATCCTGCATTAGTAAAGTGGGAGGTATACCTGCACCTCCTATGGGCAAAGGATCGGCATATAATGCGCCATACTCAAATCGTGTTTGATCTGGGGAAATTTGATATGCTTGGGCATTGTATGAAACTGTGCCATGAAAAGGAGTTCCTCGGAAGAATATTGCTTCTACATAAGGGATGGCTGTATCTGCTAAAAAGGTCAAACCAACTGATTTAGGAATGATTTCATAGACTTTTTCTCGAATTTCAACGTTGTAAGTAATTGGTTTTGATGCATTTACAACTAAACCCGCTTTAATATGTTCTACAACTTCGGGAATTGATGTAATTTTGCCTTTGTCGTATAGGTCTGATAAACTAAGAAAAATATCAGCCATGACTCGCCAGAATTGACCTAAACCAGTATAATAAGCAGAAACCCGCAATTGTTCAGTTAAAAAGTCTGGAAAAAGTTGATTAAGTCCTAAGATGAAGGGGTTATATTTAAATTTTGCAGCGATAACTGCTTGCGTTCTTTCTTGAAATTCTTGGGTATCTAAATAGCTATCCAGTCCCCCCCCACCATGCCACAGCATGGATTTCATGCAATATTCGGCATATTCAAAATTAATCCGATCATGCCACCAGTGACGGAGTAACTTTTGAAAAGTAAATTCTCCGTTAAAATATTTAAAAAATGGAAAGAAGACTAAAAATTGATGTTCAGCAATGTAAATAAGATTTCGAGAATATGCGTCTAAAACTACACCATAGCTTTTAAGAATACCAACTACTTCTAATACATTTTCAGGACTATCAGGGAGTAATGCTCCTCCTTTTTGTAGTCGTTCAATATATTCAGCTAAGGGTTGCTTCTTAGGCTTTTTTCTAGTATTTAACATTATCATTTCTCCAAGAAATTCTAGTGATTGGGGATTACATCACAATACAGTTCAGTTAAAGGTATTTTAATTAAACGATTTTGGTAAATAGGATTAGGTGTAGCGTCAGAGTTTTTTTTACTTCCTAACCTCTATTTTTTAACTCTTACTTTTAGCCTTATTCAATGACACTGTTGCTACTACGTTTTGTGTATGAACCATCGCTGTGATTGTTGGTTCAGTCCAGCGCACTAACCAATTAGGTTGAACACCAAAAATTACAATCAGCACAGCTAAGATCATAGCGGGAATGCGATCGCTCCAATAAACCCTGGGCAAGTTCATAACTTGTGCAGACAAGCGTCCAAAGAAGGCGCGATTCATCAAAATTAAGAAGTAAACCGCTGTTAAGCCTGTACCCAGCATGGATATTAGAGTTTGCAGTGGAAAAACTGCGAAACTTCCTCGAAAAATAATAAATTCGGAAATAAACCCTACCATTCCCGGTAGTCCAGCACTGGCCATGACTCCCATCACCATTAAACTACCAATTACAGGCAAACCTCGTTCTGGATTCAATAGTCCTTGGAGTACTTCTAAATCGCGGCTGCCGGCTTTTTCATACACAACACCTACCAACAAAAATAGTAAAGCAGAAATTAAGCCGTGGCTAATCATTTGCATGACAGCACCCAATACGCTTAAAGGTGTAGCCGCTGCAACCGCTAACAAGACATAGCCCATGTGTCCAATAGAACTATAGGCTACCATTTTTTTCATATCAGTTTGAGCGATCGCACAGGATGAGCCGTACAATACACTTACTACAGCCCAAGTTGCCAACCAGGGAGCTAAATAACTCCAAGCATCTGGCAGTAAGTTCATGCCAAACCGCAGTAAGCCATAAGTTCCCAACTTCAAAAGTACCCCAGCCAATAATACGGAAATGGGTGTCGAAGCTTCAACGTGAGCATCTGGCAACCAAGTATGGAAGGGAACCAGAGGAATCTTAATTCCAAAACCGACTAAAATCCCCGCCAGTAGTAAAAGTTGTGTGGCTAAAGGTAAAGTTGCACAATTCAAGCTTGCTAATGCGAAGTTAGAACCACCGCTCAGCCAAACCATGCCGAGGAAACTTGCTAAAATCAAAATCCCCGATACTGCCGTATACATCAGGAATTTTGTAGCGGCATAACCTCGTTTTGCACCACCCCAAATTGCTATTAACAAATATAGAGGAATCAGTTCCAGCTCGTAAAATAGGAAAAATAACAGTAAATCCTGTGCCAGGAACGCTCCAGTTACTCCAGCACTTAATAGTAATATCAAAGAGTAATAAAATTTAGGACGTTGCAGAGCCTCATTACTAGTATAGATAGCAATACAAGTCAACAGTCCATTTAAAACTAGCAACGGTAAAGATAAACCATCTATCCCTAGATTATAGTTCAGTCCTAATACATCAACCCAAGGCACAGACTCGGCAAACTGTTGACTAATGTCTCCTGGGTTAAACTGAATTGCTAAGAAAACAGTCCATAAGAAGGCGATACTAGCGAAGACTAGAGCTACCCTACGGGCGAATTTCCCACTGATGTCAGCAGGCCAGAAACCAATTAAAGCTGCACCCAACAACGGCAGCAAAATCAAAGCACTAAGCATAAACAGAACTAGGTAAACAGATGAGGAGAGTAGGGAGAATAATAACTTCTGCTGCGAGATGGGGCAATTTTAAAAAGGCAATTTATCTAGTAGCCCTAATGACCAGCTAATGAAAAACCCCAACACGCTAACTACCGCTAAGATGGTTAACATATAACCTTGGGATTGACCAGAAATACTGTATTTCAAACTTTGCCCACTAAAAATTGTCGCAAATCCCACCAAGTTAACTAAACCATCAACTAAGTAGCGATCGCTCCAAGCAGAAACCTTAGATAGCAATGCAACTGCACTCACTACCGTCAGCCGATAAACTCGGTCAATATAAAAATCATACCCCAGTAAGTCCTGCATAAATCTCCACGCCAGGATTCTGGATCTTGACCATGCTTTGTGCAGATACATTGTAGAGCCGATTCCTACACCCACAATAGTAGAAGATAAGAGTACCAACGCTACATACCAATCAATACTTTGCCAGTCGGGTAACAAATACCATTGCTGTAGCATCAAGGGTAACAGAAGAGTCATGATAGTTAGTGTCACCATTGGCAATGTCATTTGCCAGCCCACCTCCGGGGAACGGCGAGTTTTCTGTTGCGGTTCACCCCAGAAAATTAACCTAAATACTCTAGTCAAATTTAATGCTGTTAAGCCATTGACTAAGATTAAAACTCCGATTACCCAAGGGCTAATATTCACAAAACCATCAGCCCAAGCTAACATCGCCCAAAAGCTTCCTAAAGGTAGCAGTGTCACCATTCCTGCTGAACCCACAATAAAGGCAGTAGTAGTTGCTGGCATCCTTGACCATAAACCACCCATTTCTGTCAAGTCCTGGGTACTAGTAGTATATATCACCGAACCAGAACTCATGAATAATAAAGCTTTGGCGATCGCATGAGTTAATAGCAGCATCAAGGCTACACCCCCTTGCTGTAACCCCACCGCCAAAAAGATTAATCCCATGTATGCACTAGTCGAATGAGATAAAGCTCTTTTAATGTCAATTTGTGCTAAAGAAACCAATGTTGCGCCTACTGCTGTCACCGTACCCATAATTACCAAAGCATTCAAAGCTACTGGCGATAAAGCTAAGATTGGTTGCAACTTATAAAGTATATAAGCACCGCCAGCTACTACAAGTGAATTTCGCATCACTGAAGCGGGGTTGGGGCCTTCCATCGCCTCATCTAACCACAGGTGTAGAGGGAATTGGGCACATTTACCAGCTGGCCCAGCAATCAATGCTAACCCCAATAACGTTGATGTCATCGGGTTTAAGTTAGCCGTTTGCGCCCATTCATACAAATCAGAAAAGTTCAAACTACCAGCTAAGTTAGAAAGCGTCACCACACCCATAAGTAGTAACAAATCTCCGACTCGCTTAGTTAAAAAAGCATCGCGCGCTGCTGTCACTACTAGCTGTTGAGCATACCAAAAACCCACTAGCAAGTAAGTCGAAAGCGTCAAAACTTCCAAAAGGCAATAGCTCAGAAATAAGGAATCACTAATTGCCAAACCACTCAGCGCCGCTTCAAAAAATCCAATCAATGCAAAAAAACGTGCCAAAGACCAGTCTTTTTCCATGTAGCCTAAGGCATAAACCTGTGCTAATAGGCTTAATCCTGTAATTAAAACTATTGCCCCAATACTCACTGGCGAGAGTTCTAACGCAAAGGATATTTCAAAATCCGCAGCTTTGAACCAAGTAATCAGTAAGTTTCCTGGGTCTCTATTCCAAATTTCTTTAAATACAAATAGGCTATGGATAAAAGCTAAAAGGGTTGTCAACAAGTTTAAATATGCCGCAGGTTTTGGCCCTGTACGCTGAATTATTCCCAGCCCCCAAGGCAACGTTAAAATCGCACCTCCTAAGCTGTACAAAGGCACTAACCAACTTGTTACAAATAGAAACTCATTCATCTAAAATTTACCTTGACGACTCAGCCTGATTTTTTTAATAGCTTTAAAACAACCATTTACTAAAAAAATAAACTTCCTCCAAGTCTCTGCTTTTTTAACTTTTTTAACTGAGATTTTGATTAAGTCTTTTTAATTTAGTTTATCTTAATTAAGGTACAATTAAATATAACTTTACATCTTTAAAAGCATTTACTCTTATTATTTGTGTTCTGTTTGTCAATTTGTCTTTCTATTTTTAGCAAATAAATTTATACGATACATTAGAAAAAATTATGTATTTTTCACACATTCTTTGCTTTGATTGCAAAATTGATAAAAGATAGATACAGCAAGATATACAGCCTCTCAGCTTTCCTTGATCCAAACAATTAGACCTAGTTATGAATGTCATTTTGTAAATGTTATAAAAAAATTATAAAGCATAAGCAGCTGCTCTAGTAATTCAGTGAACTTCGATTGAGTAAATAGTACTATAAAGTTTTGTTAAGTTTTTTAAAACTTTTTTATTATAAACTATTATACTGATTTATATTGCCAGGAACGCCAAGCTTTCCTATGCTTAATTTGGAAGTGATTTTGTAGCTCAAGATGAGCTTCCCCGTCCAAATTTTCAAGCAACAGTACTGATCGGATTACATTTTTTAGGAGTTCTGCGATGCCAATTGCAGTTGGAATGATTGAGACGAAGGGCTTTCCGGCAGTAGTAGAAGCTGCCGATGCGATGGTGAAAGCCGCGCGTGTAACTTTGGTAGGATATGAGAAAATTGGTAGTGCAAGGGTGACAGTGATTGTCCGGGGAGATGTATCTGAGGTGCAAGCTTCAGTTGCAGCTGGAATTGAAGCAGCCAGAAGAGTAAATGGTGGTGAAGTGTTATCTACTCACATCATTGCCCGTCCCCACGAAAACCTGGAATACGTTTTACCGATTCGGTATACGGAAGCAGTGGAACAGTTCCGTACTTAAAAGTCGATTAAACACAAAGTAATTTACGGGGTCGCCTTCTTGTAGCTCCACTCTCGTCCAAATTTAGAAACGTTATTAAAGGTTAGAACTAATGTCAATCGCAGTGGGAATGGTAGAAACGTTAGGCTTTCCAGCAGTTGTGGAAGCTGCTGACGCAATGGTGAAAGCTGCTCGCGTCACCCTGGTAGGCTACGAAAAAATCGGTAGTGGTCGGGTAACAGTGATTGTTCGGGGCGACGTTTCAGAAGTGCAAGCTTCTGTAGGGGCAGGAGTTGAATCAGTGAAGCGAGTCAATGGTGGACAAGTGCTGTCTACTCACATCATTGCTCGTCCTCATGAAAACTTAGAATATGTGCTACCAATTCGTTATACAGAAGACGTTGAGCAGTTCCGTGAAAATGTTAACGCGATCCGTCCTTTTGGTAGAAGACCATAATTTGTAATGCAAATTGCCAAAGTTCGTGGCACAGTAGTAGGCACTCAAAAAGATCCAAGTATGAGGGGTGTCAAGCTACTGCTCGTGCAGTTAGTAGATGAAGAAGGAAATTCACTGCCAAAGTATGAAGTAGCTGCGGATAGTGTGGGTGCAGGAGTAGATGAGTGGGTGCTTGTCACTCGTGGCAGTGCTGCTCGTCAAATTCCTGGTAATGAACAGCGTCCGTTAGATGCAGTGATTGTAGCGATCATTGATACGATTCATGTGGAAGATCGCCTCATTTACGGCAAAAAAGACCAGTATCGATAGTCAAAAGTCAAGAGTCAAAAGTCTATAAATTTATGGGCTGTTGACTATTGACGCTTAATTCAGGAGGAATCTCGCTATGGCAGTCCGCAGCACGGCGGCACCCCCAACCCCGTGGTCGAGGAATTTAGCTGAACCAAAAATCCATGAAAGCACTTTTGTACATCCGTTTTCCAACATTATTGGAGATGTATACGTCGGTGCAAATGTCATAGTTGCTCCAGGAACTTCGATTAGAGCCGATGAAGGCACACCTTTTCATATTGGTGAAAACACTAATATTCAAGATGGTGTCGTCATTCATGGATTGGAACAAGGCCGAGTAATTGGCGACGACCAAAACAAATACTCGGTATGGATTGGCGAAAATGCTTCCATTACGCATATGGCGCTGATTCATGGGCCGGCTTATGTTGGGGAAAATTCCTTCATTGGCTTTCGTTCTACGGTATTTAATGCCAGGGTGGGTGCAGGTTGCATCGTCATGATGCACGCTTTAATTCAAGATGTAGAAATTCCCCCAGGGAAGTATGTACCTTCGGGAGCAATAATTACCAACCAGCAACAAGCCGATCGCTTGCCAGATGTGCAAGATCAAGATGAAGAATTTGCCCATCATGTCGTAGGGATTAATCAGGCACTACGAACTGGTTATCGCTGTGCTGCCGATAGCAAGTGTATTGCACCCATCCGAGATGAGAATGCTAAATCTTATACAGGTAATGGTATTACTGTTTTAGAGCTAGAAAGGAGTAGTAAAGTGTCGAGTAATAGTTTGGGTGCAGAAACAATAGAGCAGGTGCGCTATTTATTAAATCAAGGCTATAAGATTGGCACAGAACATGTCGATCAAAGACGGTTCCGTACTGGTTCTTGGACTAGTTGTCAGCCAATTGAACCAAGATCAATGGGAGATGCGATCGCAGCTTTAGAAACCTGCCTAAGAGAACATAGCGACGAGTATGTCCGTCTATTTGGGATTGATAATGGTAGACGGCGCGTGTTAGAAACCATTATTCAGCGGCCAGATGGTGAAGTCAAGGCTACTGCTAGCTTTAAGGCTCCTACTAATAGTAGTAGTAATGTTAATAGCAGCAGTCACAGTTATAGTAATGGCAACGGTAATGGTCACAGTTCTACTAGCGGTGCGCTGAGTACTGAAACCGTAGAGCAAATCCGCCAGTTGTTAGCAGGTGGTTACAAAGTAAGTACAGAACACGTAGATGAGCGCCGTTTCCGTACTGGTTCCTGGCAAACTTGTGAGCCAATTAACTCCAATTCGACAAATGAAGTGATTGCTGCCTTAGAAGAGTGCATAACCAATCATCAAGGCGAGTATGTACGTTTGATTGGTATTGACCCCAAAGTTAAACGGCGGGTACTAGAAAGTATTATCCAACGACCCAATGGTCAAGTAGCTTCATCTGGCAGCCAAAAGAAATCATTTACTAGTACAACTTCTAAGACTACAACGGCAACAGCAACAGCTACCAACACACACTTGAGTTCCGAAGTAGTAGACCAGCTACGTGGCTTATTAGCTGGCGGATATAAAATTAGTGCCGAACACGTAGACGAACGGCGGTTCCGTACAGGTACTTGGAAAAGCTGCGGTCAAATTGAAGCTAGGTCTGATCGAGAAGCGATCGCTGCCTTAGAAGCATATCTAGGCGAATATCAAGGGGAATATGTGCGCCTAATTGGCATTGACCCCAAAGCCAAGCGCCGAGTGTTAGAAACAATTATCCAGCGTCCCTAGTATTTAGAGGGGAGCCAATGAAGTTTCCCCCGCAGTCGCAGCTCCCCAAGTCGAGCAAATGGCTTAAGGAGTAGGAAATTTTGTTTTCAACACTCACCACTGATATTTCTTCCGGCTTCCGAGGTTAAAACTTCCATGTCTGTGCCGCCACTGCGCCTCAGCAACAATTTTGATTCTTATATTAGTGGCGAGGTGATTATTCATCCGAGTGCAGTACTTGCACCTGGAGTCATACTCCAAGCGGCTATTGACAGCAAGATAGTCATCGGTTCAGGGGTTTGTATTGGGATGGGGTCAATTCTCCAAGTTGATACAGGAACTTTAGAGGTAGAAGCAGGAGCGAGCTTGGGAGCCGGTTTTTTGATGGTTGGCAAGGTTAAAATCGGTGACAATGCTTGTATTGGTTCAGCAACAACAGTTTTCAATTCTTCAGTTGTGCCTGGAGCAGTAATTCCACCTGGCTCAATTTTAGGAGATACAAGTCGGCAGATAGATGACCAAAAACAAGTGGAACCGTCCCTCGATAGTGATGTTTCTACCAATGTCCAAAAGCAAAAGCCACAGGACAATAGTTTAGGAGAAAGTGAGGACAAGGTAATTTCCTCAACTAACCTTTCAGCATCAGCTTTTTTGGACTTCAAACAGCGAATTGCTTATCGTGCTAACTCCTCGCCCAATTTACAAAACCAGTCTGCTCCTGTAGAGTCAGAGACTAATAGTAGTGGCTCTACTGAAGCATCGACGAACCCCGACTCCCAAAACTCTGAACCTAGTCAACCTGCAACTGAATCACCCAACGGTTTCGGAAATCAAATTTATGGACAAGGAAGCATAAACAGGTTATTGACCACATTATTTCCCCATCGGCAATCCTTAAACAATCCAATCTCTGACGAACAGCCTGAGTAAGTGTTAATTGTAAGTTGTGAACTGAAGTATGAAGTGTTCTCAAGAATGAAATGTGAAATTAACCTCACGGTTTCATCTCATATTTTTATACTTCAGCCTTTTGTGATTATCTTGGGAAAATTCACATGGAAATATATAATCAACGTCCTATTAACACAGATCAGTCATCGCGTCGTCGAGACAACTTCCAAGATACTGCTTTGGGGTTAATATCCACTTCTAGCTTTCCTGCGATCGTTGGTACAGCAGATATGATGTTGAAATCTGCTGGGGTGCATCTTGTAGGATATGAAAAAATTGGCAGTGGTCACTGTACTGCAATTATCCGTGGTGGAATTGCTGATGTCCGCTTGGCTGTTGAATCTGGTGTACAAACTGCTGAACAGTTTGGCCAATTGATTTCTAGCTTGGTAATTCCCCGACCTTATCCGAACCTCGAAATAGTGCTGCCGATTGCAAACCGCATGAGTAAACTGATGCAGGAAGGTAGTTATAGCCGTCTTAGCAACTTAGCCATTGGTTTAGTAGAAACACGAGGATTTCCGGCAATGGTAGGCGCTTGTGATGCCATGCTTAAAGCAGCTGATGTCCAGCTAGCAGCTTATGAAAAAATTGGTGCTGGTTTGTGTACAGCTATTATTCGGGGTTCCGTGGCCAATGTCGCGGTAGCGGTGGAAGCTGGGATGTATGAAGCAGAACGAATTGGGGAACTAAGCTCCGTAATGGTGATTCCTCGACCATTGGATGAATTAGAACAAACCTTGCCCATAGCAAGTTGTTGGATAGAACAACGCCAACCGTTAAATTTGCCAATCAACATCAAAGAACAAGTTGCCGAACTAGAGGTGTTAGAGTTACCAGCTAAGCAGCAAGTTGCTAAACCAGAGGTGTTAGAGTTACCAGCTAAAGAACAAGTTGCCGAACCAGAGGTATTAGAGTTACCAGATTTAACTCAGCTACCTGCAAAAATTCCTGAAGAATTATGGAAGGATGAATGATGAATTATGAATGATTATATGATTCAATATTCAGCATTCATCATTAACTGGAAGGCATCTTACGCTTTGCTTGTTGTCTTGATCATAACTTCTGACTTCCATAAGTAAAAGAACTTTCTTTTAATAGCGATAATAGAGTTTTATCTATACTTAAACTCATAACTTTGTATGAGCGACACAACATCATTAACAAGTATTCAGTGATACTAGTTTTATATCGATGAATCGCTATTAATAGGAGAATTACCCTTGAATCAGGCGACGCTACACCAGTTGAAGGTGTTCGAGGCGGCGGCCAGACACAGTAGTTTTACGCGTGCTGCCGAGGAATTATTTTTGACTCAGCCTACTGTTTCTATGCAGATCAAGCAACTTACAAAATCAGTAGGGTTGCCATTATTTGAGCAAGTAGGAAAGCGTTTATATTTGACAGAAGCAGGTCGGGAGTTATTTGCTACTTGTCGGCAGATTTTTGAGACCATAGCTCAGTTTGAAATGAAAGTTGCAGATTTACAAGGGCTAAAACAAGGTCAATTACGCTTAGCAGCAATTACAACAGCAAAATATTTTATACCACGTTTATTGGGGCCATTTTGCCAACTTTACCCAGGAATTGAGATTTCGCTACAAGTAACAAATCATGAGCGTATTTTAGAACGGATGCTCAATAATCTGGATGACTTGTACATTATGAGTCAAGTCCCAGAACATTTAGATGTCAAGACCCAAGCATTTTTAGACAATTCCTTAGTAGTAATTGCACCTGCTGATCATCCTTTAGCAAACCAGATAAATATTCCCATTGAACGTTTGTCCCAAGAACCCTTTATTATGCGAGAACCGGGTTCAGGAACACGTCGCGCTGTCCAAAACCTTTTAGACGAACACGGCATAAAGGTGAAAGTGAAGTTGGAATTGGGAAGCAATGAAGCGATTAAACAAGCGATCGCCGGGGGTTTAGGAATTTCTGTTTTATCTCGTCATACTTTACTATCAGATACCTCAGAGTTCAGCATTTTGGATGTACAAGAGTTTCCCATTCAGCGAATGTGGTACATAGTTCATCCATCTGGCAAACAGTTATCTATTGTCGCTCGTACCTATTACGATTATTTGGTGGATGCAGCCCAGAAATTCATTGAAAAAACTGGCACTGGTTCTTTGAAGTCAAATATCGCTGAGTCAGGTCAATAAAATATGTATTCAAACATCAAACATAAGTCTTATATGTATTATAAGCTACACTTATGATTTGACAGTGAATGATAGTAGATACTGTAGGTGTAGATCCGTAAAATTATCTCCTATAGGAGATTTTTAGGGAAGCGATCGCACAACGACTGCTATATGTAACGGATTGCAACGTATAATGATAACGGCAAAACGATAAAGAAATATTGAAAGGCAGTAAGTTTAAATGCGAGTAGCGATCGCGGGTGCAGGTCTAGCAGGACTCTCCTGCGCGAAATATCTCACAGACGCTGGTCACACTCCCATTGTCTTGGAACGCCGGGACGTATTGGGTGGCAAGGTGGCGGCGTGGAAAGACTCTGACGGAGACTGGTACGAAACAGGTCTGCACATTTTCTT